>JBIIGF010000060.1:0-7481 GCA_044236665.1 Aestuariivirga sp.
GTTGCCGCTCAGCTGCGCATATCTCTGGGGAAGACATCCATCGCTGCCAAAGCGCCCTGTACACAGCGCCTGCCGCCCGCGGCCAGACCTGCGCACCAGCACGAAGACGGCGCCGGGCACCGGCGGACAAAGATCCCGGGCATAGATGGAGTGGATGTAGGACTGGCCCGAAGCGCCGCGCCAGTACCAGAAGCGTTCACCGAGGCCAAAGTCCTCGGGCAGGTTCGTGGAGAGGGAATGGCCGTACATCATGAGAACAAATATAGAACATATTTATTGCCTGTCAAGAGGTATCAACTGCATTTCGAATAGCCGCAGTTGAGGCATGTGGCGCATCCCTCCTGAAAGACCAGGGTGTCATTGGTGCAACGGGGGCAGACAGCCTTACCGCTGCCGGACTCCGTCATCCGCCCGGTGTCGCTGGCCGGAAGAAACCCGATGTCCACCATATGGCGCTCGATGATGCCACCGATAGCCGCCAGGAGGCTCGGAATATAACGACCGTTCAGCCATTGGCCGCCACGCGGATCGAATACCGCCTTCAACTCTTCAACCACGAAGGACACATCGCCACCCCGGCGGAACACGGCCGAGATCATCCGTGTGAGCGCGACAGTCCAGGCATAGTGTTCCATGTTCTTCGAGTTGATGAAGATCTCGAACGGCCGCCGCTGCCCGTCCTCCATGATGTCATTGATGGTGATGTAGATGGCGTGGTCACTGTCGGGCCATTTCAGCTTGTAGGAATAGCCTGGCAGCGCCTCCTCGCGTTCGGGCGGGTACCTGCCATCGTCGGCAGCTGGCGGTGATGCTGACAGGACGGAACCCGTCACGGCATTGGGTCGGAAGGTTGTGCAACCCTTGAGGCCCTTATCATAGGCTTCCTCGTAAACACTTCTGAAGGAAACAAACGGCAGATCCTCCGGTATGTTGATGGTCTTGGAAATGGAACTGTCCACATGGTGCTGCACGGCAGCCTGCATCATGAGATGAGCCGAGGGTGCGAGCTGTTCGGCCGTGATGATCGAAGGTGGAAGTGGCGCATCCTGGCCATGCAAACTCCACCACAATGCGGCCGCATAGTCCGTCACCTTCTCGACGCGCTGCGTGCCATCGGCCTGCAATACCTTTCTGTCGTAACGCAGGCTGAAGATCGGTTCGATGCCGCTCGACACATTACCGGCCAGAAGGGAAATGGTGCCAGTTGGCGCAATGGATGTGATCAACCCGTTGCGGATACCATGCTGCGAAATCCGGTCGCGCAAATTCAGTGGAAGTGTCGCGGCATGGCCAACCTTGCCATAGTGCTGTGCATCGAACAGCGGGAATGCACCGCGTTCCTGCGCGAGGGAGATGCTGGCCTCGTAGGATGCTTGTTCTATTGCAGCCATCCAGCTCTTTGCCGTCTCGCCAGCTTCCCACGTTCCATAGACCTGTCCACACATGGCCAGTGCATCGGCAAGTCCGGTAATCCCCAAGCCGATACGCCGCTTTGCAAGGGCCTCCTGCTTCTGCTCTGGAAGCGGATAATTGGAAACGTCGATCACATTGTCCATGAAACGTACGGCAATGGCAGCCGTCCGCATCAGTGCTTCCTCGTCAAGCCGTGCATGTTTCTCGAACGGGTTCAACACGAAACGGGTCAAATTGAGTGAACCCAGGAGGCAGGCGCCGTAGGGCGGAAGCGGTTGCTCGCCACAGGGGTTGGTGGCGCTGATGTCTTCGCAGTAGGAGAGATTGTTTGCCGCGTTGATGCGGTCGATGAAGATCACGCCTGGTTCCGCATAGGCATAAGTGGCACGCATGATCTGGTCCCACAGCCGGACAGCCGGAATGCTGCGGTAGATCTGTCCTTCGAACACCAGTGGCCAGTCGTCATCTGCCTTCACGGCTTCCATGAAGCGATCCGTTACCAGAACCGACAGGTTGAAATTGCGCAACCGCCCGGCCTGCTGCTTCGCCGCAATGAAGTCCTCGATATCTGGATGGTCGCAGCGCATGGTGGCCATCATCGCGCCCCGCCGCATACCAGCTGACATGATGGTCCTGCACATCGCGTCCCACACCTCCATGAAGCTGATCGGCCCGGATGCATCGGCGCCTACACCCTTCACCTCGGCGCCGCGCGGGCGGATGGTTGAGAAATCATGGCCTATTCCGCCGCCCTGCTGCAGTGTGAGGGCGGCCTCCTTCAACTGGGTGAAGATGCCGTCCAGCGAATCCGGAATGCGGCCCATCACGAAACAGTTGAACAGGGTCACCTGCCTGTGCGCGCCGGCCCCGGCGAGAATGCGGCCGGCTGGCAGGAACCGGAATCCCTCGAGGACGGAATAGAAGGCCTCTGTCCAATGGTTTCGATCCGGCTGCCGTTCGGCCATTGCAATGGCCTTGGCGACCCGGCGCCAACTGTCCTCAATTCCTCTCTCCTCCACGCCTTCCGTGGAGGTGAATTTGTATTTCATCCTCCAGATTTCTCTGGAGATGGGGTCGAGGCCACGTCGGTTGAATGGATCCATTGCTGACACTCCGGCTACCGGAGAGTGTAATCCTCTTGCCGCCGCGAGTCGAGTATTTGTTCTCTATTTGTACTTTTTCATGCTGGCCCTGCCTTCCGCGACAAGTTTTGCCGTCTCTGTTTCGACCATCTCCTCGAGACGGGATTGGAACGCCTTGCGGCTGAGACCAGGGGGAATGGGCTTCAGAAATGAGATGATGACAGTGCCCGGCTGGCGCAGAAACCGCCGCCGCGGCCAGAACAGGCCGGAGTTGAGGGCGAAGGGTACGCAGGCAACCTCCAGCTTCCCGTAAAGGGCTGCGGCACCAGGTTTGTAGTCGGGCGGATCGTCCGGTGCCCGCCTCGTTCCCTCTGGCATGATGACGACCTGGCGGCCTTGTGTGATGGCTTGCCGTGCGGCCTCGATCATGCTGCGCAAGGCCTGCGTGCCGGCTGAGCGTTCTACTGGGATCATGCGGAACTTGTGGATGAACCAGCCGAAGAAGGGGATGTAAGACAGCTCTTTCTTCAGCACCATGGCGGGGTCATCAAGCAGCGGGAGAATGGCGAAGGTTTCCCAGAAGGATTGGTGCTTGCCTGCCACGATGCAGGCTCCTTGCGGAATGTTTTCGAGGCCGCGCACCTCCATCTGGACCCTGGCGATGACCCTCAGCCAGAACAGGGATGAACGGGCCCAGGCCTGCAGCGCCCGGATCGACCATTTGCGCGGCGTGAAATAGAAGCCGGAGCCCAGCACCAGGAACAGCATCAGGTTCACATAGAACACGATATTGAACAGCACAGAGCGGAGATAGATCACGTGACGACTCCGAGGCGCCGCATCAGTGTGACACGCGCTGTGATGAGGCAAATGAGTGTTGCTGCAAGTGGCACTGCAAAAAGAAAACCATAACTCCACACTGCAATATGCGGGGCGGAGAAAAGCAATCCGCGGCTGGCGTCAGCAAAGCTGCTGCCGCCGCCAAACAGGCCGAGCAGCAGAAAAGTCAACAGCCCGAGCCCCACCCCAATGAAGCCGGACAGCATGCCGGTTCTGAGAAAACGGCCGTCGATCTGCCGGGCGATGTAGCGGTCACGGGCGCCGACGAGATGGAGCAGATCAACGATATGGCGGTTTGCCTGTAGCACGGCACGGGTTGCGAAGATCACAATGGCGATGGCGGAAACGGAAATGAGGACCAGGATCGCATAGGACAGCACCGACAGGGCCCGTGCCATGCGGGTAAGTTCCGCCTCCCACTTCCGGTGCGTATCGAGCCTGACGCCCTTCACCCCGGACAGAGCCTGCTCCAGAGCCCTTACGTCCGGTGGATTGTTCGGGTCCGAAACCACGCGGATCAGGCGCGGCACCGGCAGCCCTTCGAGCGAACGCGTTCCAAGCCAAGGTTCGAGGAGTTTTGCACCTTCCTGCTCATCCAAGACCGCCGCCTGGGCGATCCCGGGAAAACTGGAAAGAATCTCCTGAGCTTTCTGGATTTCCTGGTTGATATCAGCACCCCTCACCACGCGCAGCTGCACGGTCATCTCGCGGGCAAGGCCGCTGGTCCAGCTGGTGACGGCTCGGTCCACCAGGATGAGTGCACCAATCGCGAGGCAGGCGAGATAGCTCATCACTGCCAGCGTCACGGTCAGCGAACGCAGGGAAGCGGCATTGGCAGGAATGATGGCGCCGGGCTTCATTGCAGGCTCAGGGTCCCTTCCTCAAGATGGAGTATGGGACGCTCCGCTTGGCGCACCAAGCCCTTGTCATGGGTGGCGATCAGCATCGTGGTGCCAAGGCGGTTCAGTTCGATAAACAGGTGTAGCAGACGCTTGGCCAGAACCGGGTCTACGTTGCCGGTGGGTTCATCGGCGAGCAGGATCTGGGGCTTGGCGATGACCGCGCGGGCGATGGCCGCGCGTTGCTTTTCACCGCCTGAGAGCACCGGTGGCAGAGAGGCGGATTTCTGGGCCAGTCCGACCCAGTCCAGCAGGTCCATGACGTCCCGCCGGTAGGATGATTCGGGCTTTCCGGCCACCCGCAAGGGCAAGGCGACATTGTCATAGGTCGAAAGGTGGTCCAGCAACCTGAACTCCTGGAAGACCACGCCGATGCGCCGCCGGATGAGGGGAAGCTTGTTGTGGCTCAGGCTGCCCACATCCTCACCGAAGATGTGGAGGTTTCCCCGTGTCGGCCGGAGCGCCAGAAACAGAAGCTTGAGCAGGGAGGATTTGCCCGCTCCCGAAGGCCCGGTGAGGAAATAAAAGTCACCCGGCCTCAAGGCGAAGCTCACGTCGTGCAGGATTTCCGGGCCGTCCCCATATCTCAGTCCCACATTCTCAAGCTGCAGCACAGGCGCAGTTCTCCCCTCAACGTGCCATCTTTAAACCATCCGAGTTTTAACGATGCATTAACCCTAGCGGAGTTTAAACTAAACCATTGCGAGCAATATTTCTCAATTTCGACCTTCAAGTATCATGATTGATCACTGCCCAGCATGTGCCGCCGGCCAAACCGTCATAACCACGCCACCTGGAGTTGGCGGATTCATGATCACCTGCTCAGACTGCAGGCATGAATGGATCGAGCCATGGGCGGTGGAAAGCCCGCCTGAGCCAGTGGCACGCAGGGATTTGGATCCGGACATACAGCCTCTGGTGCTCGCTGCTCGTCAGGCGCGCAAGGCGTTCATGGTTCAGAAGCGTCAACGCCAGATCAGGGTCATGGCTTGGGCGGGATTGCTGTTCATTGCCGTATCGCCGTTTCTGGGAGCCATCGCCTTTCCTGAACGCGTCGTGACGCTGGCGCCCGCAAGCATTGCCCTCCATGACTGGCTGGGCAGGGATGTGAACCTCTATGGCCTCGCCATCAACATCCTCAAGGTCGAGCATCTCGATATCGATGGCCGCCCGGAAATCACGATCACGGGAGAACTCACCAACATTGCCGGCGCCGACCGCAAAGTCCCATGGCTGAGATTCGGTTTGAAGAACGAAAGCCATGCCGAAGTCCATGCCTGGCAAACCGATACTGGCGCGCAAGCCTTGAAACCTGGTGAAAGCAGGCGATTCATGACCACGCTTGCCGCCCCACCGGCAACCGCGAGAAAAGTCGAAATTCGATTTGCCCGAGCCGATGAAATCGGCTCAAATACGCAACCATGACTGAGATATTGATCGACGGCCACCGCATCGGCGTCCTCTTCACAGAGGAAGAGATCGCTGCGCGCGTCAAGGCCATTGCCAATGACATTGCCCAGCGCAACCCGACCAATCTCCTTGTGGTGCCGATCCTGAAGGGAAGCTTTGTCTTTGCCGCTGACCTGATCCGCGCCATGCATCACGCTGGCTTGTCACCCGAAGTGGACTTCATGATCCTGTCCAGCTACCGCAAATCGACCAAGTCGTCGGGTCAGGTGACGGTGCTGCGCGACATCGAGACGGATGTCCGCGGACGCGACGTGCTGCTGATTGATGACATTCTCGAATCGGGCCGAACCTTGGCCTTCGCCAAGGATCTCCTTGCCGCCCGCGGCGCCAAGGGTACTTATTCCGCTGTCCTGCTGCACAAGCCCGGTCATCTTGCAGCTCACATTGCGGCCGACCATCAGGGCTTCATTTGCCCCGACAAGTTTGTGGTGGGTTATGGCATGGACATGGCCCATCAGTTCCGTGAGTTGCCCTTCGTAGGTCACGTCATTCCGGCACAGCAAGTCTCATCCAAGGCCGAGGCCAAGCAGGAAGCCTGAAGACGCTACCATTGCTCCCAGCAGGAAGCTGAACAGGGTGGCGTTGAAGAAGAGGCCAGGATCGGCGCCTTCGCGCCTCTGGCGGATATGCAAAACCGCACGCACAGCGAACGACTCGAGGTCAGCGCGCGGTAGTTGCCGGATCCGTTCGAAAACTGTCTCGTCCATGGCCTGATCCTTTCCTGAAGGCCATGAAAAGCAATATCTGTGCCATGAGGTCGCCGCGGTTCAAACCAGCACCAGCAACAAGACTGCCGCCGATGCAGCCATCACTGCTGTCCAGCGCAGGCCTGACCATCCCCCCTGAAGCGTACTGGCCGTTTCGATGTCCCTCGGATCGGATAGAAACTCACCTTCCAATGTCACACCATGTTCAGCAAGAACCGGTTCGAACCTGAACGGATGCAATGATGCTGGCTCCCCTGTCTCAACTGAGGAATAGCCATGAAGCTGGATGGCGAAATCACCTTTCCATTTTGACACAGCCAGACCATTCAGGCGTAGGGCACAGAGCAAGGCCATGTCGCTGTCATCGTAAAGGAGGCGGGACCTTCCAACAGGACCCTGTCCGAGGAAAGCGCTAAGCTGAAGGGGATCATTTGCGAGGCGCATCAACCTCGCGACATCTTGATCACCGCGAGCCATCCGGCTCTGGCTCTGGCAGATCGCTTGCAGAACCTCCGGCGAATGCCGCCCGGCCGGCTCAGTTTTCTGGTGCGTCACGGCCATTGATCCAGTTGGTCCGGATATCTTCCTTCTTTACGAAGTTGAACTGCTGCAGCAAGACGTTCCGAACCAACTCCGCTCCAATGCGAGCGTTGGCCTCCCGGGCCACATCTGCCGTCAAGCGGTCCAGGTCAACCTTCCTGATGTGGCGGAAATCGACGTCCGTGCTGGTAAAGAGCACCCGGAACGCTGCATCCTTCAGGAATGGCATCGGATCGAGTTTCTTTTCACCGAGCAGTGTCTTGTCTGCGGCGAACGAAAGCTGCAGGACGATATACCCGCTGATGTCACCGTCCCGCATGATGGGTATGCTGGTCATTTCCGAGGTTAACTCCTCAATGCCTCCATCCATGACCTGGCTGCTATCGCTGATATCCATTGTACCTAGATAAACCGAGGCAAGCGTTGCGCCAGCCGTGACGAGGATGATCCAGATGCCCACTCCGATGAGCTTGAACATCGTCACTATCCGCGTACCATCAATTGCCCGCGGGAATAGGTTCCATCTGAAT
>JBIIGF010000061.1:0-7474 GCA_044236665.1 Aestuariivirga sp.
TTCCTCAGCCCTGAACGCCGCGCAGGCGTTCGGAGCGGCGGCGCAGCAGTTCGACCGTGATCAGCAGTGCGGTGGAGATCAGCACCAGCACCGTCGCCGCCGCGGTGATGGTCGGCGAGATCATTTCGCGGATGCCTGAGAACATCTGGAGCGGCAGTGTCCGGTCCTCCGGGCTGGCGAGGAACAGGACCACCACCACCTCGTCGAAGGAGGTGACGAAGGCGAACAGCGCGCCCGAGATCATGCCGGGCAGGATCAGCGGCATGACGACCTTGAAGAATACCGTGTGGGGTGGTGCGCCACAGGAGGCGCCGGCGCGCATCAGTGTCTTGTCGAAGCTCGATAACGTTGCCGTGACGGTGATGACCACGAAGGGCGTGGCCAGCGCGGTATGGGCAAGGATGATGCCAAGGCGCGTGCCGGCCAGGTCCCACTGGGCATAGAACTTGAACATGCCAACGGCGGAAATGATGACCGGCACGATCATCGGCGAAATCAGGATGGCCATGATCGAGGCCTTGGCTGGGAAGTTGGCGCGCGACAGGCCGAGTGCCGCCAGCGTGCCGAGTGCTGTCGCCAGCACGGTGGTGGCAAGCGCAACGAGAAGGCTCACCTTCACCGCACCCGTCCAGCGCGGATTGAAGAAGAAGTCCTCATACCATTTCAGCGAATAGCCAGGCATGGGATAGGTGAAGAAGCTCTCCGAGTTGAAGGACAGCGGCATCACCGCGAGGATGGGCGAGATCAGGAACAAGAGCACCAGCGCCACGAAGACGCGGAGCGCATAGTAAGCAACGGTCTCGCCGCGGGTGTAATAGGACGGAACGGCCATTGGCGTTTAACCCAGCTTCATGCGGTCGATGCCGACCAGCTTGTTGTAGACATAATAGAGGATCAGCGTGGCGGTGAGCAGGATGACACCCAGCGCCGAGGCCTTGCCCCAGTTGTTTTCGCTGTTGATCGCGCGCTCGATGAAGCCGGAGATCATCTGGTCCGTCGGGCCGCCCACAAGGGCCGGCGTGATGTAGTACCCGAGGCAGAGGATGAAGGTGAGCAGGCAGCCCGCCGCGACGCCGGGCAGCGTCTGGGGCATGTAAACGCGCAGGAAGGAATAGAAGGGCGTGCCACCCAGCGACTTCGCCGCGCGCATGTAGTTGGGCGAGATGGTCTTCATCACCGAATAGATCGGCAGCAGCGTGAAGGGCAGCTGGATATGCGTCATCGCCACGATGGTGGCAAAGCGCGTCTTGAACAGTTGCGGTTCGCCGTCGATGACGCCCAGCATGTTCATCAGGAAGGTGAGGCCCGTGTAATTGAGCATCTGGCTGAACACGCCGCCATCCTGCATCAACACCATCCACGCGGTGGTGCGCACCAGAAGTGATGTCCAGAACGGCAGCAGCACGAACATCATCAGGATGGCGGCCGTCTTCATCGGCGATGTGGCCAGAAGATAGGCCACTGGATAACCGAGGATCAGCGTCATCAGCGTGACCAGAAGCGAGATGCCGAGTGTGCGGACAAGAATGCTCTTGTAGATCGCACGGTCCTCCGGCACCTGCTCGACCGAACCATCGGCACTCTGCCTGAGGTCGAGCATGGAGAGGATGTAGAACGGCGTGTAGCTGGAGGAGGACCGCTTGATCGTGGCCCAGGTATCGACATCGCCCCATACTTTGTCGATGCCGATCACGGCGTCCCTGTAGGGGCCTTCGGTCAGCGCGCCAACCTTGCGGCCAGTGGCGATCACCTTGGAGCGGATGCCGGAAATCTCATAGTTGAGGCGCTTGCCAATGAGCGCCACCTGCTTGTTCTGCTGGGCAGCCTTCATGTCGGTCACGAAGGCGGCGAATACCTCTTCGGGGGGAAGCTCCTTGCCATCCCAGGTCTTAAGGCTCTGGACGGTCAGCGGCATGTTCTCCGAAACGTCGGGATCGTGAACCGAATTATAAAGCATCACGATGATCGGCACGACGAAGGACAGCACGATGAAGGCGAAGAGTGGCAGCACGAGGCCGAGCGCCTTCAGGCGCTCGCGCCGCTCGGCGCGGGCCAGTGCCACTTTGAGGGGCGTACCGTCGGCGGCGCGCATCACGCCGTCATGGGGGAGAGCTTGAGCCGTCGACATGGATAGTGAGCCCCAGGATGCGGTTCGGAAAAACGAAAAGGGGAGAGGGCTGACGCCCCCTCCCCCCAGTCAGTTGCTTACTGAGCGAGCCAGGCGTTGAAACGCTCGCGGAGTTCGTCGCCCTTGTCACCCCAGAACTGCGGGTCCGGATAGAACACGGTCTTGAGGTTGTCGGGAGCCGACGGCAGGTCGGGCAGGATGGCCGGGTCGATCTCCGGAGCGGCGGCCTTGTTGGCCGGGCCGTAGGAGATGTACTTGGTCTGCTCGGCCATGGCCTTGGGCTGCGACGCGAAGGTGATGAACCTGTAAGCCGCATCGATTTTCGGCGTGCCCTTCGGGATCGCCCACCAGTCATAGTCCGGGGCCTGATAGTCCCAGATGATGGCGAAGGGCTTCTTGTCGGTCTTGATGGCGTTGTAGAAGCGGCCGTTCCACGAGGTAGCGAACACCACCTGACCGTCAGCCAGAAGCTGCGGACCCTGCGAGCCCGATTCCCACCACACGACATCCTTCTTGATGGTGTCGAGCTTCTTGAAGGCGCGGTCCACACCTTCCGGCGTGCCAAGCACCTTGTAGACGTCGGCCGGAGCCACGCCGTCCGCCATCAGCGCCCACTCAAGGTTCACGAAGGGGCTCTTCTGGAGGGCGCGCTTGCCCGGATACTTGGTCGTGTCGAACAGCGCCTCGAAGAGGCCGGCCGGAGCCTGGGTCTTCGTGGTGTCATAGGCCGCGACGGTGGAGTAGAGGATGTTCGGCACGGCGCAATCGGTGATGTCGGCGCCGATGAACTGCGAACGGTCAAGGCCGAGCTTGCCCCAGTCGAGCGTTTCGAAGGTGCCTTCGGCGCAGCCCGCGAGGATCGTCTGGGTGTCGACGTCAACCACATCCCATGTCACCGCATTGGCTTCGACCATGGCGCGGATCTTGGCGATTTCGCCGTTGTACTCGGCTTCCGTGATCTTGTTGCCGGCGGCGATATAGGGCTCGAAGAACGCCTTGCGCTGGCTTTCCTGATAGGCACCGCCCCACGAGGTGATGGTCAGTTCATCCGCGGCATGGGCCTTCACGGCGCCCATGGCGGTTCCAGCCATCAGGACCACACCGAGCAATGTAGCGAATTTCTTCATACTGCAGCTTCCTCCAGAATGCCGGTGCACACCGGCTTGCTTTGGGTTCAGGGAGGTTGCCGGCGCCTGCGCATGCGCACCGCGTGCGCATAACTCAGACATCAAATTCCTCCCCATATCATCACGCTTTAGCTGGCTTGACGCTGCACCCCGAAACCCTGTGCGGGGCCCATTCGCAAGCCTTATCTTTTTATAAGCGCTGCAAATGATACTAACGGCTTTTTCGGGTCCGTCACTAGAGTTTTTCTCCTACCAGCGGGGAAATTCCATCATGTGGGGACAGTTTCCCAAGCGGCAACAATGGCTTGGGAGAGGCGGCCGCCTACCCGCAGAGGGGCAATCATGGTGGCTAGCCCGGTTGAATCGTCGGTTTCGACCGCCACACCGCACAGTGTGGCTGCCCCTTCGGCGGGCCGCATGCGCTCCACTGGCAGTTTCCGGAGGAAACGCTGCAGCGGCTCGGCCTTCTCCATGCCGATGACGGAATCATAGTCGCCGCACATGCCCGCATCGGTGAGGTAAGCGGTGCCACCGGGCAGGATCTGATGGTCGGCGGTCGGAACATGGGTGTGCGTGCCGGTGACGAGGCTGGCGCGGCCATCGCAGAAATGCCCGAATGCCATCTTCTCGGAGGTCGCCTCGGCGTGGAAGTCGATCAGCACCGCATCGCAGGCAATGCCCATCGGGCAGGCCTCCAGCTCCCGCTCCACGGCGGGGAATGGATCGTCCAGCATCGGCTCGACCATCACCCGGCCCATCGCCTGCATGACCAGCACCCGCCGGCCCGAGGCCGTGTCGATCAGGGCGGAGCCCTGCCCCGGGCAGCCCCGCGGCCAGTTCACCGGCCGCAGCAGGTTGGGGTAGCGCTCGATGAAAACCAATGCCTCGCGCTGGTCGAAGGAATGGTTCCCGAGCGTCACCACATCAGCACCCGCAGCGAGGAAGCCCAGGAAAATCTCCTCCGTGATGCCGAAGCCATGCGCGGCATTCTCGCCATTCACCACCACGAGATCAGGCTGGTAGCGCTGCTTCAACAGCGGCAACTCGCGCGCGACCACGTCCCGGCCCGCCTTGCCGACCACATCGCCAAGGAAGATCAGCCGCACTGGAACGTCTCCTGCTCGGTCATCACATAATCGAGCGGAGCATCATGCGGGCCGACAGGCACCTCATCCATCATCTGCGCGTGATAGGCGACGCCGATCGCCACCACCTTCTTCAGCCTACGGAGCTTTTCCAGCGTACGGTCATAGAAGCCGCCGCCATAGCCCAGCCGGAAGCCGCGCCGGTCGAAGGCCAGCATCGGGACCAGCAGTACATCCGGAAACACTTCCGGGGCGTCGGCGGTGGGAACCGGAATGTCCCAGGCGCCGGGCACCAGCGCCTCTCCCGGCGCCCAGGCACGGAAGATGAGCGGCTCGCCAGCCGCGATCACGATCGGGAGTGCTGTCTGCCAGCCGCCGCGGCGCAGGCGCTCGAGCATCGGGAAGGTATCGATCTCGCTTTTGTAGGGAACGAAGCCGGAGACGGTGCCCACACCAAGGTGAAGCCCCGGCGGCAGGCCGCGGGCCGCAAGGGCGGCGCCGGCCACATCCTGCAGCTGCTCATGAGCCGCCGCGCGGCGCTTTGATGCGGCGGCACGCGCCTTGCGCTTGACCTCGGCGATATCCATGACCCACTCCCGGAAAAAGACAGTGGCGAGCCACCATGGGCCGTGAGTGACTAACGATCCCGGGTCCCTACAGTTGTAGGTGGGCGCCGTTTGGGCAAGGCCACGGCCAAGCCCAGGGACAGCTCCCATTCAGAATCGCATAGGCCCCAGGGAAAAAATGTCACATCACGCACCGGGCAGCCCGCCGGGGACCTATTTAGGTGCGGCGGAAGGCGATGTCCATTGACGAGATTGCCGTCAGCCCTGAATGCCCGCTGCCAGTTTTTCGAGCCGCTTGGCCGCGGTCATCAGGCGCTCGCTGAACGAGGCCTCCATCACCTGCTTTTCCAGAAGGGCGGAGGCCTTGCCCTCGCGCAGCCCGGTGATTTCCGCCTCGAGCGACTGGATCTTCTGGATGGCTTCGGACAGGCGGTCCGCCACCATGAGGCCCGCCATCACCAGCGTGCGGATGTCGCCGACATTGCCGACCGTGGTCCGGACCCGCATCACCTCGCTGTCGAGAAGATGGGCAAGCTCACGCAGATGCCCCTCCTCACCTTCCGGGCACTGCATGGTATAGGGACGGCCATTCACCTGGACGATCACATGGGCCATGGCTCACTCCGACGCATTGCTGTGGAGAACGGCGCGGATCCGCGACATGGCGGCGTCGATCTTGCCCGCCGCATTGCGCGAACTGTCGGCCAGCTCGCCCGCCTTGCTGCGCACGAGTTCGATCTCGCCCGCCAGCCGGTCCCTTTCCTTGCGGAGGGATTCGGCTTCGGTTTCCACCTCCTGCAGCCGCGTGAGAAGGCCGGTCTTTTCGGCCGCCGCCGCCTCGATCAGCTGCAAGGCGGCCTCGAATTGCCGGAACGCTTCATCCAGCTTGTGAGTATTTGCCATCAAAGCCTCTAATAAGACTGCGAAATCCGCAATCGGGCATTCGCCGCACAGCTTAGGCGGAAGTGGCGGCTGGCGCAACGATTCCGCGCGGCCGCCGCCTTGTGCGGAAAACCATGGTTTGAATTGACTCCGGGGCACAAGGCGCTATCACGGCCCCGACCATCAGCCGCGCCCCCTTTAAGGAATTGGCTTCCCATGACTCACTATTCCCCCGAACAGACCCGCTCCATGGCCAATGCCATCCGTGCCCTCAGCATGGATGCCGTGCAGAAGGCCAATTCCGGCCATCCGGGCCTGCCCATGGGTGCGGCCGACGTGGCGACGGTTCTCTTCACCCAGTTCCTGAAGTTCGACGCTGCCGACCCGCACTGGCCCGACCGTGACCGGTTCATCCTCTCGGCCGGTCACGGCTCCATGCTGATGTATGCCCTGCTCTATCTCACGGGCTACGCCGACATGACGCTGGACGAGATCAAGAACTTCCGTCAGCTCGGCGCCAGGACGGCGGGCCATCCGGAATTCGGCCACGCCACCGGCATCGAGACCACCACCGGCCCGCTCGGCCAGGGCATCTCGAATGCGGTGGGCTTCGCCATTGCCGAACGCCACCTCAACGCCGCCTTCGGGGACGGGCTCGTCAACCACAAGACCTATGTGCTGGCCGGTGACGGCTGCCTCATGGAGGGCATCAGCCAGGAGGCGATCACGCTCGCGGGCCACCTCAAGCTCAAGAACCTGATCGTGCTGTGGGACGACAACGGCATCTCGATCGACGGCAAGATCTCGATGAGCGACTCGACCGACCAGCTGGCCCGCTTCGCCGCTTCGGGCTGGGCCGTGTCGCGCTGCGATGGCCACAACGCCTCCGAAATCGCCGCCGCGCTCAGCGCCGCGCAGACCTCCGACAAGCCGGTGCTCATCGCCTGCAAGACGGTGATTGGCTACGGCGCGCCCACCAAGGCTGGCACCTCCGGCTCGCATGGCTCGCCGCTGGGCCCCGATGAAATCGCCGGTGCCCGCAAGGCGCTTGGCTGGACGCATGAGCCCTTCGTGATCCCCAACGACCTGCTCGATGCCTGGCGCAAGGCCGGCGCGCGCGGCAGTGCCGAACGCGCCGCCTGGAATGCGCGGCTTGCGGCCTCGCCCGACAAGGCCGAGTTCTCGCGCCGCGCCTCGGGGAAGCTGCCCGCCAATTTCGACGCGGTGATCGCAGGTTACAAGCAGGAGCTGGCCAAGAACCCGCCCGCACTCGCCACCCGCAACGCCTCGCAGAACGCACTGGACGTGATCAACGCCGCGGTCCCCGAAACCATCGGCGGCTCGGCCGACCTCACCGGCTCCAACAACACGAAATCGAAGGAGCTCAAAGCCCTCACCGCCGCCGACTATGGCGGCCGCTACGTCTATTACGGCATCCGCGAGCATGGCATGGCTGCGGCCATGAACGGCATGGCGCTGCATGGGGGCGTCATCCCCTATGGTGGCACCTTCCTCGTGTTCACCGATTACTGCCGCCCCGCCATCCGACTTTCGGCCCTCATGGGCCAGCGCGTGATCTATGTGATGACGCATGACTCGATCGGCCTTGGCGAAGACGGCCCCACCCACCAGCCGGTGGAGCACATGGCGGCCATGCGGGTGATCCCCAACCTCGCCGTCTATCGC
>JBIIGF010000062.1:0-7462 GCA_044236665.1 Aestuariivirga sp.
GGATTCCAGTCTTGAAACGTCATCGCGCGGTGCGCGCGCCGCGCTGCGCCTGGGCTTGCGCGAGGTTGACGGGCTGAGAGCCGAGGATGCGGCCCTCGTCCTGCAATACCGCGCCCAGAAGAAACCCATGACCATCGCCGCGCTTCACGGCTTCGGCGTTCCGGTCGGCGGGCTGGAAAGGCTTGCGGCGGCGGATTGCTTCCGCTCGCTCCGCCTCGACCGGCGCGCAGCCCTGTGGGAGGTGAAGGCGTTGGCCAAATCGAAGGCGCTGCCGCTCTTCGCCTTCGCCGATGCGCGCGAGCAGGGCGAGGAGGAGTCCGTCACCTTGCCAGCCATGGCGCTCTCCGAGCATGTGGTGAATGACTATCAGACGCTCAAGCTCTCGCTCAAGGCCCATCCCATGCAGTTCCTCCGCCGCCTCTGTGCGGAGCAGAAGGTGACGGACAATCAGGCGCTCAAGGGCCTGCGAAATGGCGCTGCCGTCAGCGTGGCGGGGGTGGTGCTGGTGCGCCAGCGCCCGGGCTCGGCCAAGGGTGTCGTGTTCCTCACGCTCGAGGATGAGTTCGCCGTCTGCAATGCGGTGATCTGGCCGCAGGTTCTTGAAGCGCACCGCGCTGCCGTGATGGGGGCCCGCCTCATGCTCATCCGGGGCCGCGTGCAGAAGACGGGCAGCATTATCCATGTGGTGGCGAACACGGTGGAGGACCGGTCAGCCTGGCTGGCGCATCTGACGGAAGATGGAAGCCTGTTACGGAACCCGCTGGCGCGCGCCGATGAGGTGGCACGGCCGGGGCCGGCCCCCTACCAGACACCTGCTGCCCGCCACCCGCGCCAGGTGCGCGTCATCCCCAAGAGCCGGGACTTCCACTGAATGCGTCAGTTCATCTGCCAGATGGTGAAATTGAGAAATGCCGCGAAACTGACCCAGGCGAGATAGGGCACGAACAGCCATCCCGCCAGTTTCGAGCGGCTAAAGAAGGCCAGCATGGTGGCGAGCACGGTCAGCCACAGGAACACGATCTCCATCATCGCCATGCCGGGCGAGCGCGCGCCGAAGAACAGGAAGGACCAGGCGAGGTTCAGCGCCAGCTGCGAGAAGAACAATATCATGGCCGGCTTGATGCGATCCTGCGTCCGCCACACCAGCCAGGCCGCCACTGCCATCATGATGAACAGCACTGTCCATACCGGCGCGAACAGCCAGTCGGGCGGTGTCCAGTCTGGCTTGGCGATGGTGCGGTACCAGCTGTCGATGGCGCCCGATGTCACCCATCCGCCCAGTGAACCCGAGCCGAGGCAAAGCAGGATGAAACCGGCCAGTATGGCCAACTGTCGCGGTGTGGTGGTCATGGTGCTCACATCATTGCGCTTGTCGTGCCAATCGAACCGAGGAACAGAATCGCACCCAGAAAGGCAATAAGCGCGCCCCCTGCAAATCGCAAGCCGATGCCGCTCCACGCCAGCAGCCGTGAATTGCCGCGCATGAAACGCACCGCCAGCTTCTTCGAATAGACCGTCATCGCCGCGATCACCGTCACGGTGATGAAGGTGCCTACTGCCATGGCGAAGGTGGAAGCGATGCCCGCCCAGTAAAGCCCCAGCCCATTGGCGAAGACCAGCACCAGAATGGCGCCGGTGCAGGGGCGGATGCCGACCGCGAAGGCAAGCGAGAAGGCCCGGGTGAAAGACCACTCGCCGCGTACATCCTTCGCCGCCGGAAGATGGGCGTGCCCGCAGCCGCAATCCGGTCCGTGCACATGGTCTGGCGCGATGCTGGCCGTCTGCAGCGGCTGGAAGCCTTCGAAACCCGAAAGGCCCGTGGCACGGCGCTGGCTGATGCCCGCCAGCGCGGGTGCGGGAACCGGCACAACGGCCTTCGCCGCGCGCAGCATGGCGAAGGCCGTCCAGATCAGATAGCCTCCCAGCAGCGCGATCAGCCCATAGCTGGCACTTTCCAGAATGCCCGCCACATTGCGCGCCGTGGCGCCGACGCTGGCCACCACGAGGAACAGCACGCTCACCAGCACAATGGCAGTCAGGGCCTGGATGAGGGCGCTCATGAAGGAAATCAGCACGCCGCGCTTCAATTCGCTTTCGGTGGCCAGAAGCCAGGCCGAGATCACCGCCTTGCCGTGGCCGGGGCCCGCCGCATGGAATACACCATAGAAAAAGCTCAGCAGCATCAGCGTCCAGCCCGCGGCAAAGCCGGAGTTGCCCTTCATCGCCCGCAGTGCGCCAGAGAGATTTGTGTAAAAGGCCTGCTGCTTTTCACGCACCCACAGAACGGGGTCCTCGAAGAAGGAGACGGTCGAGACCGCGCCATCCTTGTTGCGCGGCTGCACCAGAAGTTTCTTGCGGTCGATCTTGGCGGCTGGTGCAGATTGCTGCTCCACGGCCGGCTGATCTTGCGCCATGGCGGCCGGCAGGGCCGCCAGTTGCATGACAGCCAGCGCCAGCAGGGCGAACAGCGCCCGCGTCAGGTATCGCATTGCACGGTCACCGGCTGGGCGAAGAGGGCGCCGAAATCTTCCTCCGTCTCCGGCTTCCAATCGCGGTCCTTGGTGGCGAGCATGGCGCGCGTCTGCTCGATCTCGGCATCGGTCGGCACGGGCTTCACCACGATGCGGCAATTGGCCGGGATCGCGCCGATTGCCGTCACCGGTTCATCCTTCACATAATCGAGGGCGATGAAGAAATCGGGGTCATAGACCTTGGCGATGATCTCGCCCTTCTCGGCATCAATGGGCGTTGCGAGCGGTACCTGAAAGTAAAGCTGCAGCTTGCCATTGGAATAGATCTGCCCGTACTCCGTCACAGGGCCGAAGCGCTGCTTCTCGCCGTTGTAGCGGATCACCGTGAAGTAGTCATAATCCTTGAGCGAGGCGAGGTTCTCCTGCGTCAGCTGGGCCAGCTCATCCTGGCTGTAGACGCCGTCGCCATTGGTATCGAGCCCGTCCAGCGCCATCTGGGCGTAACCATCGTCGAAGGTCCATTGCAGGTTCATGGCCGCCACCTGGCCCTGGTCATTGAACACGAGGTCAGAACGCATCTCGATCCACACATGCGGATGGGCCCGTGCGGGCGAGGCCGCAACCCATAGCATTGCAGGAATAGCCGTCAGGAAAGCCCAGCGCCCGATATTCATTGCCCACTCGTCTGATTGCGTGGGCAGGAATGATGGGCCAATGCGGCAAAAAAGTGAAGAATGCGGGATCAGCCCGCAAGGCAGGACTTGAGGTCGCGCGCGAGGTTCAACAGCAGCTGCTGATAGGCCCCGGGACCGGGCGTGAGGTCGGCCCCGAGGGGGTCGAGCACGCCTTGCCGTGCACCGCTGCCCTCGATCACGGTCGATACCACCCGGCTGTCATACTGCGGTTCACGGAATACGCAGGCAGCCTTCACCGTCGCGATCTTGTTACGCAGTTCCGCCAGCCGCCCGGCCGACGGCGCCTGGGCCGAGACATCCGAAATGGCGCCGGCGGGCGAGAGGCCGAAACGCGCTTCGAAATACTGATAGGCATCGTGGAAAACCACATAGGGCACGTTCTTCACCGGTGCCAGTTCGGCCGCGATGGTGGCTGATAACTCATCGACCGATGTTGCGAAGGCCTCGGCGTTTGTGCGGTAGGTGCCGGCATTGACGGGGTCCGCCTTGGCGAGTTCATCCGCGACAGCCTTCGCCATCACCTTGGCGTTTTCGGGATCAAGCCAGACATGCGGGTCGAAGGCCAGCACACCCTCGGCATGTTCATGCCCATGTCCATGGTCGTGGCCGTGGTCGTGGCCGTGGTCGTGGCCGTGGTCGTGGCCGTGATCATGGGCTTCCCATGCGCCACCCTCGCGGACCGGAAGCGTCCGGACGCCGGGCGCGTCGCTCAGTTCCACGAAACGCTTGCCGTTCACGGCCTCCGTTCCGCTCAGCTGCGAGAGCTTCGCCTCAAGCCCTTGACCGATGATGAAGACGACATCGGCCGCGCCCAGTTCGGCAATTTGCTGCGGGGTGAAGACGGCGCGATGCTCGGAGAGCTTGCCCTGAAGCAGAAGTTGCGGCTGGCCGGCGCCTTCCATCACGGCCGCCACGATCCCATCGACCGGCAGGATGGAGGCGATGACCTTCGGGGCAGCCAGTGCGGGGCCCGCGGCCAGGAAACCGGTCACGGCGAGCAGAAGGGGGCGGATCATCGACACTCTCCATGTAATGTTATAATATAACATATCGGGAAGTGCTCGGGTGGGTCAAGAGGCAACTGCGGCTTCAAGGCTCAATTGCGCAGCGCCCGCCAAACTGCCATGTGAGACGCCATGACGCTCGATGTTTCCCTCGGCGCTGCCCTTCTCGCGGGCGCCATCAGTTTCCTCAGCCCCTGCGTGCTACCGCTGGTGCCGCCCTACCTCTGCTTCATCACCGGCACCTCGCTCGAGGAACTGGTGGAGCAGAAGATGCGCCCGCAGGAGGAACGCCGGCGCACCATGCTGGCCGCCCTGCTGTTCGTTCTGGGCTTTTCCACCGTCTTCGTGGCACTGGGGGCCAGCGCGTCGTGGATCGGCAGCCTGCTGCGGACCGAACTGGCACGGCAGGTGGAGGTTTTGGGTTTCGCCTTCAACCCGATCACCGCCATTGCGGGCCTCGTCATCATCGCCATGGGCCTGCACTTCCTCGGCGTGTTCCGCATGTTCTGGATCTCGCGCGAGGTACGCTATCAGCACAAGGCGCATCCGGGCGGGCTGTTTGGCGCCTATCTGATCGGCCTTGCCTTCGCCTTCGGCTGGACGCCCTGCATCGGCCCGGTGCTGGGCACCATCCTGACCATCGCCGCAAGCGAGCAGGATGTCATGAAGGGGGCAGGGCTCCTGGCTGTCTATTCGGCAGGGCTTGGCATTCCCTTCCTGCTGGCCGCCGCCGGTGTCGGCACCTTCATGGGCTTCATGAGCGGATTCCGCAAACATCTGGGCACCGTGGAACGCGTGGCGGGCGCCTTGCTGGTTCTCTCCGGCGTCATGTTCATCACCGGCGGCGTGCAGACCATGTCCTACTGGCTGATCGAGAAATTCCCCTTCCTGCTCAATCTCGGATGAGCAGGATGGGCTGGCCGTGGGGTGTTGCCCTGGCGGCGCGCTCCCATGCCGCAATGCGCGCAAGGCGCTCCGGCGCCGTCATCACGCCCTTGGCTTCAGCCAGTTTCTCGAGTGCGGCCAGCCAGCTTTCATAATAGGGCCTCTGCGGTGCAGCCTTCAGTTCGTGGCCCAGCGCGTCTGTCCATTCGGGCCACGAGAAGACACCTGCCTCGTGGAGTTTGACCGCCATGGCGAAGGCCTGCGCCTCCCACGGCTCGGAAAACACGGGGCCTTCCTCATCTCTCGGCAGGCTCTGCGAGTCAGCAAGCTTCAAGGTAGGGCTCCCATAGGTCGATACAAACTGACTCATTCGCGTCCTTGCCCCACAGTTCCCGCGCGCTGAAGCGCACGGTGTAGAGCCACTGCGGGTTCTCGCCCCCGCCATGGGCGCTGGAATCCGGAAACACATGCGTGCCATGCACCATGACGACCTCGCCTCGTTTGCCGCGTGCATAGCGCGGCAGGCGGGTGTGGCCGTCCGGGTTGATGTTCCGTGCACGGACCTTATCACCTGGCCTGAACCCTTGCGGCTGCCGGCTGGGCCTGTCGGTGGGGCCGCCCGCCGCGAGAATGGCGGGGATCATCTCGGCCGTCGCCACCCGCTTCACGGCAAGGGGCGGCACGCTCATCTTGCCCTCAGCCTCTTCCATGGCGGTGATGAGTCCAAGCTCAATCAACTGCAGCAGCAGCGCATAATGGCGCATCTCATAATAGCTTGAGCGCCAGTATTGCAGGGCGGGAAGCCGCTCGCGCGCGTGGCGGGCCTCGTCGATGTTCCAGCACCCGGTCATGCCCATGGCCAGCACCAGCGCGAAGGCACGCGGCTCCCAACCGGCATGCCAGACGGGTTCATCGGCTTCGGCCTGAACCGGCCCGAAGCCTGCAAACCCGCCCATGTCATGCGGGCCGTTCATTGCGGATTTCTCGCCAGGCCGGTGCCGATCATCGAATCGCGGGTCACGAGTTCAGCAAGCTGTGCCTCGCTGAAGCCATCGGTGCCTTCGGGCCGCTCGGGGATCACGAGGTAGCGCACTTCGGCGGTTGAGTCCCACACGCGCACCTCCCGGTCCTCGGGGAGTGTGATTCCGAATTCCTTCAGCACCTCGCGCGGTTCGCTCACCGCGCGGGAGCGGTAGGGCATGGACTTGTACCAGACGGGCGGCAGGCCCAGCACCGGCCACGGGTAGCAGGAGCACAGCGTGCACACGACCATGTTGTGACAGTCCGGCGTGTTGAACAGCGCCACCATGTGCTCGCCCTGGCGGCCCTGAAACCCAAGCGAGGCGATGGCCGCCGTGGCATCACGCTTCAGCCACGCAGCGTAGGCGGCATCGGCCCAGGCCCTGGCCACCACGCGCGCGCCGTTGCGTGGACCGACCTTGGTTTCATAAGTCTCGATCAGCACGTCGAGGGCGGCAGGGTCGACATAGCCTTTCTCGACCAGCAGTGATTCGAGCGCCCGCACCCGGAGCGCGATGGGAGAGAGCTCTGCGTCCTTCTCCTCGTGGTGGTGATGAGCATCATGTGGCATTTTGTAACCCCGGCCGCTTTGCGCTAACCATAGGCGGGGATGTTAGGGAGAGGAAGCGGCATGACGAAGCTGCACGGCATCAGGGCCTGCGTGTTCGACGCCTATGGCACGCTGTTCGACGTTCACGCCCCCATGCGCAAGCTGGCGCCGGAGATCGGCGAGAGGGCCGAGGAGGTGTCGAAGCTCTGGCGGCAGAAGCAGCTTGAGTACTCCTGGCTCAGAAGCCTGATGGGTGCCCACGCCGACTTCTGGCACGTGACGGGCGATGCACTGGATTATGCGCTGGAGCATTTCGGCATCAGCGAGCCCGGCCTCAAGGACGAGATCATGGCGCTCTACCTGAAGCTCGAAGCCTATCCGGAGGCAGCCGCGGCGCTGGAGGCCGTGAAGGCCAAGGGCAAGCTTACGGCGATCCTCTCCAACGGGAGCCCCGCCATGCTGGAAGCCGCTGTCCGCCACGCCGGGCTGGAGAAGCTGTTCAACATGGTTATGTCTGTTGAGGATGTCGGCATCTACAAGCCCAGCCGCCGGGTCTACCGCCATGCCATGCAGAAGCTACAGTTGCAGGATGCGCCCGCCGTCTGCTTCGTCTCCGCCAACACATGGGATGCGCAGGGTGCCGCGCAGTTCGGCTTCCAGGTTCTGCGGGTCGACCGCTTCGGCCTGAAGGATGACCGCATTCCGGGCCGGCCCGCCGCGCTGATCAAGGACCTGAGTGAATTGCCGGCGATGGTGTGATTGATCCACCTCTCCTTCTCCCGCGCGCGCGGGAGAAGGTGGCCGAAGGCCGGATGAGGGCCCTCACCCGCCCTTCGG
>JBIIGF010000063.1:0-7450 GCA_044236665.1 Aestuariivirga sp.
CCCATCGACTATCTCAAGTGCTACATGAACATCACATCACGCAAGCCGGAGCTGCGCTACCTCGGCACGAAGCTCGAAGGCTTTGACGCGGTGATCCCGCGCATCGGTGCCTCCCACACATTCTATGGCATGGCGGTGCTGCGCCAGTTCGAGATGATGGGCGTCTATCCGGTCAATGAATCGGTGGCGATTGGCCGCTCGCGCGACAAGCTCCGCTCGCTGCAGCTCCTGGCGCGGGATGGCGTGGGGCTTCCCGTGACCGCCTTCGCCTATGATTCCAAGCGCACCGATGACCTGCTCTCGATCGTCGGCGGCGCGCCGGTGGTGATCAAGCTGCTGGAAGGCACACAAGGCATCGGCGTGGTGCTGAGCGAAACCCACAAATCGGCCAAGTCGGTGATCGAGGCCTTCGACGGCGCAGATGTATCGATCCTGGTGCAGGAATTCATCAAGGAGGCCGAGGGCCGCGATATCCGCGCCTTCGTCGTGGGCCGTTCGCTGGTCGCCAGCATGGAGCGCCGCGGCGGCAAGGATGACTTTCGCTCCAACCTGCACCGCGGCGGCACGGCCAGCATGGTGGAACTGACGCCGCTTGAGAAATCCACTGCCCTCAAGGCGGCGCGCGCCATGGGCCTCAACGTGGCGGGCGTCGACATGCTGCGCTCCGCCCATGGCCCGGTGGTCATGGAGGTCAACTCCTCTCCCGGCCTCGAAGGAATCGAGAAGGCCACCGGCATCGATGTGGCACAGTCCATCATCAAGTTCATCGAACGCAATGCAAGGCCGGGCCGGACCAGAACGCGGGGCAAGGGATGACGGCGGCCTTCACCATCGGCGAGCGCGACGTGCAGCGTGGCCAGCGTGCCACGGTGGACCTGCCGGTCAGCACGCTGTCCAACCACACCCATGTGACGCTGCCCGTGCATGTGGTGCATGGCGAAACGGCAGGGCCGGTGATCTTCCTCTCCGGCGCCATTCACGGCGACGAGATCCAGGGCGTTGAAATCATCCGCCGCATTCTCACCCACCCGGCGCTGATGAAACTGTCCGGCACGCTGCTGGCGGTGCCCATCGTCAACAGCTTCGGGTTCCTGAACCATACACGCTACATGCCGGACCGGCGCGACCTGAACCGCAGCTTCCCCGGCTCCGACCGGGGCTCGCTCGCCAGCCTGGTGGCGGATATCTTCTTCCGCGAGGTGGTGCTGAAGAGCCAGTACGGCATCGACTTCCACACGGCGGCACTCCACCGCACCAACCTGCCGCAGGTGCGGCTTGCGCCGGGCGAACCGGAACTTCTCAAAATGGCGGAGGCCTTCGCGCCACCGGTCATCCTGATCTCCAAGCTGCGCGAGAAGTCGCTGCGCCTCTCGGCTGGTGAGGCGGGCGTGAAGGTACTGCTCTATGAGGGCGGCGAGGCGCTGCGCTTCGAGGAGGCGGCGATCGACGCCGCAGTCAAGGGCACACTCAGGGTCATGGCACATCTCGGCATGATCGAAACGATGCCGCGCCTGCCCGCAAAGGACACGGTGTTCTCAGACGCCAGCTCCTGGGTGCGGGCACCCGAAAGCGGCATCCTGCACACCACCCGCCGCATCGGCGACCGCGTCGGGAAAAGCGAAGTGGTGGGCGTGGTGGCCGATCCGCTCGGCCAGACCTCCGTTCCGCTGGTGGCGGACGATGACGGCATCATCGTCGGCCGCACCAACCTGCCGCTGCTGAACCGGGGCGACGCCGTGTTCCACATCGCCAAGGCCAAGCCTCTGTCCACCATCCGGAAACACTCCAAAATGGCGGTGACGCTGGCCGACGAGGACGAAATCATATAAGATTGATCACTCGCCCGTGTTGCCGTCATCCCGGCGAAAGCCGGGTTTCAGCTTAAGGCCATCATGCGGGGAAACAAAAGCTGGATCCCGGCATTCCACGGAATGACGACTGTAGTTAGCTGGTCTTCCTGCGCCGGAACCACTCATGCATGAGGATGCTGATGTCCACGGAAACAGATCTTCGCAAGGCAGTGGCGGCTGGCCTCCTCAGCGAGGATCAGCTTAACAGGATCATCTCTTTCCTTGCGCAGCCGGGAGACGGCGCGCTGCAACCTGCAGTAAAATTCGATCTCACCCATGTGCTCTGGTATGGCGGCGCGCTCATCGTCATGGCCGCGATGGGGCTGTTCTCCACCACAGCCTTCGGCATGATGGGCGGCTGGGCGCTGTTCGCCACAGGGGCGATCTATGCCGCGGGCCTCTGGTTTGCCGGGCGCAATCTGTGGCGGCGCAACCTGCGCACGCCCGGCGGCCTGCTGATTGCGGCGGCAGCCGCCATGGTGCCGCTGATGATCTACGGCATCCAGGACGCGCTTGACCTCTGGAAATACGCGCAAGGCAAGCCCGGAAGCTACCGCGACTTCTTCCCTTATGTGAACGGTAGTTGGCTTTACATGGAGATCGGCACGATCCTCGCCGCCATCATCGCGCTGCGCGCCTACAAGGTGCCCTTCCTGCTGCTCGTCGGCGGCATCGCGCTGTGGTTCATGTCGATGGACATTGCCATGTGGTTCACCGCAAGCCCCGCCGATTTCCATGACTTCGAAACACGCCGCACAGTCTCCATCATTTTCGGGCTTTCAATGATCGCCGCCGCCTGGATGATCGATCTCAAACGGCCCACGGGGCCGGACCTCGGCTTCTGGCTTCACATCTTCGGTGCCGCCACCTTCTGGGGCGCGTTGACGGCGAGCCCGGAGTCAACCGAACTCACGCGCGTCATCTACCTGCTCATCAACCTGCTGCTGATCGGTTTGGCGCTCTTCCTCGACCGGCGCATCTACGCCGTGTTCGGCGCCATGGGTGTTGCAACCTATCTGGGCTATCTCGCCTATGACGTTTTCAACGACATGATCCTGTTCTCCTTCGCGCTTTCGGCGATCGGACTGGGGATTATCGCGCTGGGCCTGTGGCTCAACCGTCATTATGCTGCCCTGTCCGCAGCCATGGATGCAGCCATGCCAGACACCATGCGGCGTCTCAGGCCGAAGCGGGCATGATGATGGGCCCCACCCTCACACGGTCTTTGCCAGGTCGCGGAGCTTGAATTTCTGGATCTTGCCGGTCGATGTCTTGGGAAGATCGGTGAACACCACATGGCGCGGCACCTTGTAACGGGCCATGCCAGCGCGGCACCATTCGATGATCTCATCCGCCGTTGCAGCCTTTCCGGGCTTCAGTTCAACAAAGGCGCAGGGCGTTTCGCCCCACTTCTCGTCAGGCCGCGCCACCACGGCAGCCGCCTGGATGGCGGGGTGCTTGTAGAGCACATCCTCAACCTCGATCGAGGAGATGTTCTCGCCGCCGGAGATGATGATGTCCTTCGAGCGGTCCTTGAGCTGGATGTAGCCATCGGGATGCAGCACGCCAAGGTCGCCCGAATGGAACCAGCCGCCGCGGAAGGCTTCCGCCGAGGCCTTGGGGTTCTTCAGGTAGCCCTTCATCACGATGTTGCCGCGGAACATCACCTCGCCCATCGTCTCGCCATCGGCGGGCACGCGTTGCATGGTGTCCGGGTCCATCACGGTCAGGTCTTCAAGCGCATGGTAGCGCACGCCCTGCCGCGCCTTCTTGGCGGCGCGCTGCGGGCCGTCGAGCAGGTCCCAGTCCGCCTTCCAGTCATTGACCACGGCAGGGCCATAGGTTTCGGTCAGGCCATAGAGATGGGTGACGTTGAAACCCGCTTCCGCCATCGCGGCCAGCACCGCTTCGGGCGGCGGGGCCGCGGCGGTGAAGAACTCGACCTTCTGTGAGAGCGGGCGCTTCTCCGCGTCGGGCGCATTGAGGATCGTGGACATGACGATCGGCGCGCCGCACAGATGCGTCACCCTGTGATTGGCCAGCGCATCCCAGATGAGATTGGAGCGCACCCAGCGCAAGGTCACATGCGTGCCGCCGACCACCGACAGCGACCACGGGAAGCACCAGCCATTGCAATGGAACATCGGCAGCGTCCAGAGATAGACCGGATGCTTCGGCATGGAGGCAGTCAGCACATTGCCCTGCGCCAGCAGATAGGCGCCGCGATGATGATAGACCACGCCCTTGGGATTGCCTGTGGTGCCCGAAGTATAGTTAAGCGAGATCGCCTCCCACTCATCCGCAGGCCACAGCCATTCGAAGGCGGCATCGCCGCTGGCGAGGAACTGCTCGTAGTCGATCGAGCCGACGCGCTCGCCATCAACCGGGAACTCGGGATCGACGTAGTCGATCACGATGGGGTGCGGCCCCTCCATCAGCGCCAGCGCGTCCTTCGCGAGCTTCGAGAACTCCTTGTCGACGATCAGGATCTTCGCCTCGGCGTGGTTGAGCGAGAAGGCGATGGTGGCGGCATCCAGCCTCGTGTTCAGCGTATTCAGCACCGCGCCCGTCATCGGTACGCCATAGTGGCATTCGAGCATGGCGGGTGTGTTGGCGAGCAGCACGGATACCGTGTCGCCCTTCCTCATTCCCGCCTTGGCAAGCGATGATCCAAGCTGGCGGCAGCGCGCATAGAATTGGGCATAGGTGGTGCGCTGCGACCCATGGATGATCGCCAGCTGATCCGGATAGACCGCCGCCGAGCGCGCCAGGAAGGTGAGCGGCGTCAGGGGCTGGTAGTTGGCGGCGGTCTTGTCGAGGTCGATATCGTAGGCGGACATTCAAGAATCCCCAATCTTCGTCTGGCGGGGTTCTAGACCACTCCATCGCGCCGTCAAAGCGAAGCCAGACCTTAGGCGGAGGCCCCTGCCTGGACTGGAGCAGACACCGGTTAGCAACCAGCGCCCGTCTTTCACACCTCGGGCAGTCTCATCGTCCCCGGCCATGGAACAACCCTTGATTTAACACCATTGGACTGAACCGCGGGTGGCTGGCGCCCCATACCAAATGACGATGACCGCAGGCCTTGTCAGAGGGTGGCGAAACTGCCGATAAGGGCTCAGGAATATTGCCTTGGGAGGCCTGTCCATGAGCCGCTATCACGAAACCTATTCGCGCTGGAAGAAGGACCCTGCGGGCTTCTGGGCCGAGGCCGCCAAGGACCTCGACTGGACCAGCCCATGGAGCAATGTCTATGCGCAGGTGGACGGGCTCGACCGCTGGTTCGTTGGTGCAGAGTGCAACACCTGCTGGAACGCGGTGGACCGCCATGTAAAGGCCGGCCACGGCGAGCGCCTCGCCGTCATCTACGACAGCCCGATCACCGGCACAAAGGCCCGATACACCTACAATCAACTGCTCGACGAGGTGGCAACCCTCGGCGCGGCGCTGGAGGACCTGGGGGTTCGCAAGGGCGACCGCGTCATCCTCTACATGCCGATGATCCCGCAGGCGCTGTTCGCCATGCTGGCCTGCGCCCGGATCGGGGCCGTTCATTCCGTGGTGTTCGGCGGCTTCGCGCCGCCGGAGCTTGCCACCCGCATCAATGACTCGCAGCCCAAGGCCATCATCACCGCCTCCTGCGGCATCGAGCCGGGCCGCGTCATTGCCTACAAGCCGCTGCTCGACCAGGCGCTCGACATTGCCGCCCACCGGGTGGAAGCCTGCGTCGTGTTCCAGCGCGAACAGGTGACGGCCGACTTGAAGCCCGGCCGCGACCATGACTGGGAAGACATCACCCGCGTGGCCAAGGGGCTTGGCCGCAAGGCCGACTGCGTGAGCGTGAAGGCCACGGACCCGCTCTACATCCTCTACACCTCCGGCACCACAGGGCAGCCCAAGGGCGTCGTCCGCGACAATGGCGGGCATATGGTGGCGATGAAATGGTCGATGGACAATGTCTACGACATCAAGCCCGGCGAAGTGTTCTGGGCCGCCTCGGATGTGGGCTGGGTGGTCGGTCACTCCTACATCGTCTATGCCCCGCTGCTTCAAGGCGCGACCACCATCGTGTTCGAGGGCAAGCCCGTGGGCACGCCGGACCCCGGCACGTTCTGGCGCATGGTGGAGGAGTATCGCATCGCCGCGCTGTTCACCGCGCCAACCGCTTTCCGTGCCATCAAGAAGGAAGACCCAGAAGGCACATATATCGGCAAGTATGACCTGTCATCGCTCCGCACCCTGTTCCTCGCCGGTGAACGCGCCGACCCGGACACGGTGAAATGGGCGGAAGACAAGCTGAAGGTTCCGGTGGTGGATCACTGGTGGCAAACCGAAACCGGCTGGGCTATCGCCGCCAATCCGGTGGGGCTTGGCATGCTGCCGGTCAAGCATGGATCACCGACCGTGGCGATGCCGGGCTACGACATTCAGGTGCTGGATGAAGGCGGCCATGAAGTGCCGCGCGGCAAGCTCGGCGCCATCTGCGTGAAACTGCCCTTGCCGCCCTCCTGCCTGCCCACGCTGTGGAACAATGACGAGCGCTTCCGCAAGAGCTACCTCTCGCATTTCCCCGGCTACTACGAGACGGCGGATGCAGGCTACATGGATGAAGATGGTTACCTCTACATCATGGCCCGCACCGACGACATCATCAACGTCGCGGGCCACCGCCTCTCCACGGGCGGCATGGAGGAGGTTCTGGCGGGCCATCCGAACGTGGCTGAAACGGCGGTGATCGGCATTGCCGACCAGCTCAAGGGTCAGGTGCCGGTGGGTTTCGTGGTGCTGAAGTCGGGCGTCTCCCGCCCGGCTGCCGACATCGAGAAGGAATGCGTGGCCCATATCCGCGAGAAGATCGGCGCGGTGGCCGCCCTCAAGACCATCGTCGTCGTGCCGCGCCTGCCCAAGACACGCTCCGGCAAGATCCTGCGCGCCACCATGCGCAAGATCGCCGACAAGGAAGAGTTCAAGGTTCCCGCCACCATCGACGATCCCGCCATCCTCGATGAAATCCGCGCGGCATTGGCAGCGAAGGGGATCGGGGTCTGACACACTCTCGATCCGTCACCCCGGCGAAAGCCGGGGTCCAGCTTCAATGCCATATACAGTCAGGGAAAGCTGGATTCCGGCCTGCGCCGGAATGACGGTGCGTGTGTAACTTACGCCCCCTCGGGTGCGATGAGGCGCTTGTAGAGGTGCCATGTCGCGTGGCCGAGAACCGGCAGCACGATCAGCAGGCCCAGGAACATCGGCAGCAGTGCCGCGAATGTCAGCACCACGATGATGATGCCCCAGCCGATCATTGGCACCAGGTTCTGGAACACCGCCTTGAAGCTGGTGATGATCGCGGTGATCAGATCGATCTCGCGTTCCAGCAGCAGCGGAATGCCCACCACCGTGGTGCAGAACAGCACGAAGGACAGGAACGCCCCGACCGCCGTGCCGACGGCGAGGAAGCCGATGCCCTCCGGCGTCGCCGTCACCACGCTGAGGAAGGCCTCGACGGTGGAAAAGGACTTGAAGCCGAGGAAGATCGCCATCAGCATCCGCACCTCGTAGAGCCACATCCAGAAGATGAACAGCACGACGAAGGCCATCCA
>JBIIGF010000064.1:0-7424 GCA_044236665.1 Aestuariivirga sp.
CCTCGATCTGGCGGCGCAGGCGGTCGGCCTCGCGCACCTGCATTTCGCCATGCACCCTCACCTCGCGGCGGCGCAGCAGCAACTCATCGCGCTGGGCGTAATAGGCCTGAAGCCGCGCCTCGTCCTCAGCGCGCTGCAGCTCTTCCTGTTCGGCAAGCTGGCGCTGCTCTTCCTGCAACCGCTCCAGCTCATCAATCCCCTGCTGCATGATAGTGACGCCGAGCGAGGTTGAAAGTTCGGTACTGTCCTCGCTTCGGATCAGGGCGGTGGGCGGGCCGGCATATGACACGCTCATGCGTGGCAATCCATCGCGGGCCAGAAGCTGCAACCCGGCCTCGATGTCGATCTGGCCGGTAGCGAGTTCGGCCACGGTCTTCACCTCCACGGTGGCATCGCCATCCTGATGCGCGATCGCTGAGAACACGGCCTCGCCGCCGCTCACCGTAATCTGACCCGATACATTCCCGACATTCAGCCCCTCACCGCCGCGCAAAGCGGCAAAGGCCGCCGCGATGCCATCCGGATCCTTCGCGGTATCCAATTGCGCGGAAAAGGCCGACGGCGAGATTCCCAGCAGGCGGACATCGTTCAGCTGATAGGAGCCGGTGCCCTCCATGGCCGCCAGCGCCGCGCCGGGGCTGCGGCCTTCGCTGTCGAAGCGGATCTCGGCCGCCCCCGTTCCCTGCGCCACGGCCCCGCCCGACTGCAGCACGAGCTGGCTCGAGAGGTCGAGCGGCAAGCGGACGACCCCCGACAGCTTGCGGCTGGCATCAGTGCCAGCGGACATGATCTCGATCTGCGCGTCACGGCCGGCCTCATCCTTGCCCAGTACGGCAAGCCTGATGTCAGCAGCCGTTGCGGCCAGACCCACTTCAGCGGTCCGCATGCCAAGCCGCGGGTGAACCTCAAGCGATGCTGGCGTGATCCAGATCTGGCCGGTGATGCCGAACGGCAGTGCGGCGGCAAAGCTCCGTTCCACGTCGGGCACACCGCCCGACCAGTCAAGGAACGCGACCCCCAGAATATCCGTGAGCCTGAGCGTTCCCGTCTGGAAGCGCGCATCAGCCTCCAGCGAAGGGGTGAGGCTTGCAGAACCGCTGAATATGCTGCTGCCAAGCCGCCCTTCGATGGTCTGAGCAGTCCACTTGCCATCCTGCCAGACAAGTGGCGCATCGAGCACCAGAGCCCCGGCTTCAACCGCCGCAACCGGAAGACCCGTGGCGGCAATCAACGGCGCGGCATCGGTGGTGCGCAAGGCGATCTTGCCATCAAGGCCAAAGCCACCAGCCGCTGGATTGGCCTTGCCCTGATAATCGAGCCGCCCGCCATAGGCCTGCAGCGTGGCCGTGGCATCGAAACCCTCCGCCACTGTTCCCTCGGCCTGAAGCTCGATGCTGCCCGGCTCCGTATCGGGTGCAAGGGCCGAGAGGCCGAACATCGACAGGATACGCGCCGAATTCGGGGCGCTCACCCGGAAGCGGCCCGCGAGTTTCTGGCCCGGCTCCGAACGCCCATCGCCGGAGAGCGTCAATTCACCCGCTGTGCCGGTGAGCCGCAACACCGCTTCCGAGCCCTGCTCGACCGGCTTCACACCAAGATCGGCGCGCAGCGACATCGGCCCGAGGCGGCGCGCCCAGGGCGGCAGGCCATCGCCAGCAGCGAGGCCGAGGAGCTTCAGGAGCTCGCCAGGATCTTCCGCCTTCACATCGAGCCCGATGGACCCGCTGGCACCCTTGCCGCTGTCGAGGATGAGGCCGGTCGCCTCCATATTGGCGCCGCCCACCGAACCGATGCTGAGGGCGCGGAGATCAAGCCCATTGGCACCCGACTGCAGGTCGATCGCCACGTCACGCGCGGTGACCGCATTGAGGAGCAGTTCATCGGCCTTGAACCTGAGGCGCAAGTCGGGCGCATCGGGCCTCGGCAGCGCAAGCGACACCATGCCGCCGACGCCATCCCGGGCGGCGGCCGAAAAGGCAGGAATCCCCTGTGGCACATAAGCATCGAGATCGAAGCGCCCACCCTCGACATCAACCTCCACCGCACCGCGGCCGGCCGCGTTGACCGTCAGCGATCCGCGACCGCGCTGGCCATCGAGTTCGAAATCCGTTGCCGTGAACCTGAACTGCGAGGCCGTGACGCTGACGCCGGTCTGCATGCGAAGGCGGCCGCGGCTGCCACTCCACAGTTCCGCAAGATTGGTGCGTGCATCCTGCCACAGCCACAGCACCAGTTCACGCAGATCCCCCGTTTCAACCGCCAGATCGCCGGCCAGTTCACCCTGTCCGCTGCCCGGGAAGTAGCTGCCGCTGAACAGGATGTTGGAACTGCCCGGAAGCCCGGCGGCAAGCCGTGTGATCCGCAGGGTGCGCTGGTCGGCATCGACGGCAAGCGACACGTTGTTGAAGGTTTCGCCACCGCTCCTGAGCGCCGTCACTGCGACGCGGGCGGCAAGGCTGGTGTCGGCGGGCAGCATGGCAAGCAGCCGGCCAATGACCGCGAGCCCGCCGGATTCGCGCAGCACATTGCGGGCCTTCGCCCCGGCCAGTTCGTCAAGATCCAGCATGGAGGCCGAAAGATCGGCGGTGATCGAACTGTGTTTTCCGATCTCCACTCCAGCCGAGCCGGTGACGATGGCGGTCGCCTGATCCACATCCTGACGCGACATCTGGATGTCGGTGAGGTCGACTCTGTCGAGGTTCCCCCTGGCCTTCGCGGTGAACACCAGAGGCCTGACATCGCCCTCGGCATCGGTCTTGCCGCCTTCGGTCACGGCGGGTTCGACGCGGAGTTCTCCCTCCGAGATGCCATCCTTGTAACCGCCGTCAAAACTGTAGACATAGCCCGAACTGTCCGCCGTCGAGAGCTTCACGCCGAACAGCAGCGGCTGGCCCGGAACATGACTTCCGGTGTTGATCACGATATTGAGCGCGCGGTCATTGTAGAGGGCCTGCGAGCGCAAACGCCATGGCCCCTGGATGCCGGGCGAGGCGAGTTCGGCATTGATGCCCTCAAGCATCACCGCTTCGCCGCGTCGGCCATCACGGAAGTTCACGGTTCCAGCGGAAATCCGGATCTGGTCGAGCCTGACACGGGACAGCAAATCGCTGCCAGCGAGACCGCCCACTGGCGTGAACATCCAGTTTCCCTCGCCCGAGGCACTGCGGTCGATGTTCACCGTCGGCTCCTCGACGTCGATGCTCTCGACATCGAGGCTTCCCTGCATCAGCCCCGCCAGCGTCATGCGGATGGTGATGCGCCGCGCGGTGGCGAACTCCGCATCGGTGAAGCCCGGCGGATTGGCGATGCTGACCCCGTCCGCCGTCAGGCGCGGCCAGGGGAAGAGCCTGGTCGAGATCGGCCCGTCAATCGTGACCGCCCGCCCGGTGAGCTTCTGGCCATAGGCTTCCAGCCGCGGCTTGTAGGCGTTCCAGTCAATGACGAAGGGCGCCACGAGCAGGCCGATCACGGCCAGCACCAGAAAAATACCGAAATAAAAGACGGGCGACTTCCAGACTTTCATGACGGACCGCAGTTGCAGCTCATTTGCGTCATTCAGATGGCAGCGTTCTTGCCGGGGTTCATGATATTGGCAGGGTCGAGCGCCCGTTTCACCGCCTGCATGACATCCAGTGCGGGGCCATGTTCTTTGCGGAGGTAGTCCCGCTTGCCCATGCCAATGCCATGCTCACCGGTGCAGGTGCCCCCACAGGCGATGGCCCGGTCGATCATGCGGCCATAGACCTCCTTCACCCGGCGGTACTCGTCCGCGTCACTGCGGTCACAAAAGAGCACCACATGGAAGTTGCCGTCACCCACATGGCCGACGATGGGGCCATAGAGATTGTTGGCGGCGAGATCGGCCTGCGTCTCGGTCACGCAATCGGCCAGCCGCGAGATCGGCACGCAGACATCGGTGGCGAAGGACTCCTTGCCCGGCATCAGCGCCTTGGTGGCCCAGAACGCATCATGGCGCGCCTGCCAGAGCTTCTGGCGCTCCTCCTCCCGGACCGCGACGCGGTACGGCCCGCCGCCCAGATCGGCAGCGATGGCGGCAAAGCTCTCGGCCTGCTCATGGGCAGAGGCCTCGGTGCCATGGAACTCCAGGAACAGGGTGGGCGTCACCGTGAGGTCGAGATTGGAATAGGCGTTGAACGCCTTCACATGCTCGGCATCGACCAATTCGATGCGGGCCACCGGAATGCCCATCTGAATCGCCGTGATGGTGGCGCGGCAGCAGGCCTCGACACTGGGGAACGGGCAGACGGCCGAAACGATGCATTCGGGAATGCCATAGAGCTTCAGCTGGACCTCGGTGATGACCCCTAGCGTCCCCTCGGAGCCCACCAGCAGGCGCGTCAGGTCATATCCGGCGGAAGATTTCCGGGCGCGGCTGCCGGTGCGGATGATCTCGCCATTGGCCATCACAGCCGTCACGTTCAGCACATTCTCCCGCATGGTGCCGTAACGCACCGCATTGGTGCCGGAGGCGCGGGTGGCCGTCATGCCGCCGATCGAGGCATCCGCACCCGGATCAACCGGGAAGAACAGGCCCTTGTCGCGGAGGTGGGTGTTGAGCTGCTTGCGGGTGACACCCGCCTCGACCCGGCAATCGAGGTCATCGGCATTCACCTCGATCACCCGGTTCATCTGCGACAGGTCAATGCAGACGCCGCCGAAGGGGGCGGTGAAATGTCCCTCCAGCGAGGTGCCGGTGCCGAAGGGGATGACCGGCGTGCCATGCCGCGCGCAAGTGGCAACGATCTTCTGCACCTCTTCGGTGCTGTGGGCGAAGGCCACCGCATCGGGCGGGGCAGCGGGGTTCCATGTCGGGTCCTTGCCGTGGTGCTCGCGCACCGCCATGGCGGTGGACAGGCGTTCGCCCATCCAGCCGCGGATCTCGGCAATCGCCTCTGTTGTGCTGGGCTTGGTCACGGGAGTATCCATAGGCTACAAATTAGCAGAATCCGGAGAATTTGCGATGGCTTATCCTGCCCCCTTCGTGGGCCGCATCCAGCAGGTCGAGGACCAGTGGACCGACTATAACGGGCACTTCAACATGGCCTATTACAATGTCCTGTTCGACCGCGCCGGAGACGAGGCCTTCGCCATGCTGGGGCTGGGGCCTGACTATGTGAAGGAACGGAATGCCTCGTTCTTCACCCTGGAGAGCCACAACACCTATGTGCGCGAACTCCATGCCGGTGATTCGGTGCGGATCGAGACCCATATCCTGGATTGCGATGCCAAGCGCGTGCATTACGTGCAGCAGATGTTCCACGCCACCGAGGGCTGGCTCTCCTGCGTGACCGAAATCATCGTGATGCATGTGGACATGGGGCTGAAGAAATCCGCCCCCTTCCCCGCCGATGTGATGGAAAAGATTGCCGAAATGCGCGAGGCGCACCGCAACCTGCCCATTCCGCCGCAGGTCGGGCACAGGATCGGCATTCCGAAAAAGGCCTGACCCACAAAATCGTCATACACGCGCAACATTCCGGGCGCATTCGACTTCCATACGTTGAGAAACACCCAACGAAGGAGGCGAAACATGAACGATGGTCTGAACCTGTTCGCGGAAGCGCTTGTATTCGTTCATGGAAAGGGCGCCGAGTCGGAAGCGGCGAAGCACGCCCTGCTGTGTGAGAAGATGGGCGATCTCGAAGCTGCGGAAACCTGGCGCCAGTTGCAGGGCGCGGTGCGCCTGCTCAAGCGCTCCACCGACTGCGCCAACCGCCAGGCGGCGTGAGGCCCTCGGGAGTTTCGCTTTTCGTTCTCATGGTTGCTATAGTGGCCCGAGAGATTCGGACCCCATGAGCAGCAAGAACTTCGACCTGAATGACTTCGGCGACGACGAGCCAGCCCCCGCCATCAAGCCCGGCGGTCTGGCGGCGCGTGCCATGGCGCAGGGCGAACCGCCCTATCTCAAGGGTCTGAACCCGGAACAACGGGCCGCGGTGGAGATCACCGATGGCCCGCTTCTGGTGCTGGCGGGCGCTGGAACAGGCAAGACGCGGGTGCTGACGACGAGGCTCGCCCACATCCTTGCCAGCGGCAAGGCCTGGCCGGGGCAGCTTCTGGCCGTCACCTTCACCAACAAGGCTGCGCGCGAAATGCGCGACAGGATCGGTGCGCTGATCGGCGGCGCGGTGGAGGGCATGACATGGCTCGGTACCTTCCACTCGATCGGCGTGAAGATCCTCAGGAACCATGCAGAGCTGGCGGGCTTGCGCTCCGGCTTCTCGATCCTCGACACGGATGACCAGATCCGCCTCCTGAAGCAATTGCTCGAAGCCCATGACATTGACGAAAAGCGCTGGCCCGCCCGCCAGCTGGCTTCGCTGATCGACGGTTGGAAGAACCGCGGCCTGACACCCGACCGGATTCCGGGCGGCGAGGCGCATGGCTTTGCCAACGGGCTTGGCGGCCAACTCTACGCCGAATACCAGCAGCGTCTGAAGGTGGTGAACGCCGCCGACTTCGGCGACCTGCTGCTCGAGGTGCTGCGCATCTTCCAGGAACACCCGGATGTGCTGAAGGAGTATCAGCGCCGTTTCAAATACATGCTGGTGGACGAGTATCAGGACACCAACGTCGCGCAGTATCTCTGGCTCCGGCTTCTGGCGCAGGGCCACAGGAACATCTGCTGCGTGGGTGATGACGACCAGTCAATCTATGGCTGGCGCGGCGCGGAGGTCGACAACATCCTGCGCTTCGAGAAGGATTTTCCGGGGGCGAAGGTCATCCGGCTGGAACGCAACTACCGCTCCACGCCGCAGATTCTCGGCGCGGCGTCCGGCCTGATCGAGAAAAATGAAAGCCGGCTCGGCAAGACGCTGCGCACCGACAGGGAGGATGGCGACACCGTCACCGTGCGCTCGCACTGGGATGGCGACGAGGAAGCCCGCGTCATCGGCGAGGACATCGAGAACCTGCAGCGCAAGGGCGAACGGCTGAACGACATGGCGATCCTGGTGCGCGCCTCCTTCCAGATGCGCGCGTTTGAAGACCGATTCATCACGCTGGGCGTGCCCTATCGCGTGGTGGGTGGCCCGCGCTTCTATGAGCGCGCCGAAGTGCGGGATGCACTGGCCTATCTCAAGATCGTCGCCTCGCCGGACAATGACCTCGCCTTCGAGCGTATCATCAATGTGCCCAAGCGCGGCATCGGCGACACCTCGGTGAAGCGCATGCACGCCATTGCGCGCGCGCAGGGCATTTCGCTCTACCGCGCGGCGGAGGCGATGAGCCTCACCGATGAACTGCCCGCCAAGACCCGCTCTTCGCTCCGCAAGCTGATGGAGAGTTTCGGCCGCTGGCGGCAGATGGCCGATGGCCTGCCGCATACGGAACTGGCCGAGATCGTGCTCGATGAATCGGGCTACACCGAGATGTGGCAGAACGACAAGAGCCCGGAAGCTCAG
>JBIIGF010000065.1:0-7333 GCA_044236665.1 Aestuariivirga sp.
ACCGGGCTGATCGCCCTCAACGACATTGGCCCCCAAGGCCGCCGCGCCAATTCGCGCGCTGGTTCCGTCTATATCGTGAAGCCCAAGATGCATGGTCCGGAGGAAGTGGCCTTCGCGGTTGACCTCCTTGCCCGCGTCGAGCAGGCGCTGGGCCTGCCGAAGAATACGCTCAAGATCGGCATCATGGACGAGGAGCGGCGCACCACCATCAACCTGAAGGAATGCATCCGCCAGGCGAAGGAGCGCATCGTCTTCATCAACACCGGCTTCCTCGACCGCACCGGCGACGAGATCCACACCTCGATGGAAGCAGGGCCGATGATCCGCAAGGGCGACATGAAGCAGGCGCCGTGGATCAAGGCCTATGAGGACTGGAACGTGGACATCGGCCTTGCCTGCGGGCTTCCTGGCCATGCCCAGATCGGCAAGGGCATGTGGGCCATCCCGGACCACATGGCCATCATGCTGTCAATGAAGCTCGCCCACCCGATGGCGGGCGCCAATACCGCCTGGGTGCCGTCTCCGACCGCGGCGACGCTGCATGCCACGCATTATCACAAGGTGAATGTGGCCGCGGTGCAGGAGAAGCTGAAATCACGCCCGCGCGCCAGGCTGGAGGACATCCTCTCCGTGCCGGTTGCCGTCCGCCCCAACTGGACGCCCGAAGACATCCAGAAGGAACTGGACAATAACGCGCAAGGCATTCTGGGTTATGTCGTGCGCTGGATCGATCTCGGCGTCGGCTGCTCGAAGGTGCCGGACATCGACAATGTCGGCCTGATGGAAGACCGTGCGACGCTGCGCATCTCCTCCCAGCATATCGCCAACTGGCTGCGCCACGGCATCGTGACGGAAACTCAGGTACTGGAGACGATGAAGCGCATGGCCGCCGTGGTGGACAGGCAGAACGCGGGCGACCCGGCCTACCGGCCGATGGCGGCGGACTTCGGTGGTTCCACCGCCTTCCAGGCCGCCTGCGACCTCGTGTTCAAGGGCCGGGCGCAGCCCAACGGCTACACCGAGCCCCTCCTCCACATGCATCGGCTGGCGGTGAAGGCGACGGCGTGAGGAAACGCAGAGGCCGGTCACGGGCAGGCTGACGCCATGAATCATGCTGACCACGCCCGTACATAGCCATGACATCGGACGCTCCCAAAGCCGTTCAGACCGCGCGCTTGCGGCCTGAACGGCCCGCTTCAGGTCATTCTGGAGCTTTGGCTGTTCACGCAAACGTGACAGTATACGAAGCATCTTGGAGATTTCATCAACCGTAGGTAATGGTGTTATTGCAACCAACCCACAAGGTAACACCCATGACCCACCCCGTTTCGAAGAGCAGGCTGCCAAGAGTGCTGTTTCTGACCAGTGCCGCGCCTTTCCTCGCTTGCCTTGCCCTTCCAGCGGCCAGCGCCACGCCGACGCTCCTTCCCTACCCCGAGGGATCGATTGTCTCCGTTCAGGAAACCAGCGCCAACCGCACCATCATCGGCAACGCTGATGTTAAGGCGTCGGAATCCGCATCAGGATCATCAACAGGGCTGGTGTGGAAAAATGGCGCCTATGAAGCCCTCACGCTGGAAGGCTTCCAGGACAGCCTTCTCCTCGCCATCAATGACGCGGACGTTATCGTCGGCGTGGTCTACGGCGGCGAAAATCCCTACGCGGAACCTGCAATCTGGGCGAACGGGACAGGATCCCTGCTACCGACGCTGGGAACCGGTGGCGCTGCCTACGCCATCAATGAGACGGGCGACGTTGTCGGCGTGGTGTTCTCTGAAACCGAAAACGCTGCGAAAACCCTTCCGGCCATCTGGAAATCCGGCGAGCTGAGCATTTTGCCAACCGGCAATTACAAGTTCATCCAACCCACGTCGATCGATGACACGGGAGTCATCTATGGCGTTGCCCGCATGGTGGCAGAGGAAGGCGAGAGTGATGTACCCGTCACGTGGATCGACGGTGAGATCAGCGCACTGCCTGTGACATTCGGAAAGGACTATGTCGGCGGGGTCTGGATACGCGGATCAGAGGCCGGATTTGCCGGCGGAAACATCCGGGAATATGATGCTCTGGACCCTGCGAAAACCAACGACGTTGCGATCGCGTGGGAAAGCGGAGTGTTCAGGCAGCTTGAACTGACGGCAGGACAAGTCAGCAGTTCGGTGGGAGACGTCAATCGCCTCGGCCAGTACGCAGGCTGGTTCGGCAACGACAAGGGGGAAACCACTCCCGTCATCTGGTCTGAGAACGGCCCGAACCCGCTGCCGGAGCCAGAAGGACGCAACATGATCGCCACGTCGCTGAACGACACAGGCTTCGTCGTTGGCATGGACAACACGAACCCCGACGCCCCGGTGCCGGTCTTCTGGGACCTGTCCGGGGAGGTTGCGATGGACCTTCCCGACGTGACCGCCGCTGCAGGACAAACCGTGGCGCTTCGCGCCAGCGCGACACGCAGAGGTGCGCCCCTGGCCAACCAGAAGGTGAGTTTTGCCGTTGGAGGGCAAGACGTCGGCCAAGCCATCACCAACGGAAAGGGAGTGGCAACGCTCGGCTACAGGGTGCCGATGAAGTCCGCCGGAACCATCGCAACCAGTGCGAAGGCAGTTGGCGCACGTCAGGCAGGCAGCCCCCCGGCGGTGCGGAACCTGATCATCGGGAAGAGCCCGTCCGTCGCGAGTGTGACGCCAGCCGCAGGGCGTGTCGGCCAGAGAGTGAAGCTGACGGCCAATCTCGCCCTCAGCCTGCAGAACACCGCACTGGCCGGAAAGCGCCTGAGCTTCTTCGTCAATGGTACGAACGTGGGCAGGGCAACCACCGACAAGAACGGCGTGGCGCGCACCAGCATCGTCATCCCAGCCGGTACGCCGAGGGGAGACACGATCCCCGTGGAGGTCCGGTACGCGGGCGACGGGACGTCGAGAGGCACTGTCGGCCGGGCATCAATCTACCTGCTGCCATAATCAGATTGCCACAAAATGAAACCGTCCGGGACATCGTCGCCCCGGACGGTTCCTGTTGCAGCCTAACCATGACGGAGAGCGGGGCCTGCGCTCGCAGGACTCCGCCCGGCGTTACGACATCGCCTTGTTGATTTCTTCCGTCATCTTCTTGGCGTCGCCGAACAGCATCATGGTGTTGTCGCGCCAGAACAGCGGATTGTCGACGCCGGCATAGCCTGACGACATGCCGCGCTTGATGAACATGACTGTCTTGGCCTTCCACACCTCGAGCACCGGCATGCCGTAGATCGGCGATGCCGGGTCGTCCTTGGCGGAGGGGTTGGTCACGTCATTGGCACCGATGACGAAGGCCACATCCGCCTGACCGAAGTCGGAGTTGATGTCCTCGAGTTCGAACACCTCGTCATAGGGCACATTGGCTTCGGCCAGCAGCACGTTCATGTGGCCGGGCATGCGGCCCGCCACCGGGTGAATGGCGTATTTGACGCTCACACCTTCCTTCTTGAGGTGGTCTGCCATTTCACGCAACGCGTGCTGGGCCTGAGCCACCGCCATGCCATAGCCCGGCACGATGATGACGGAACCGGCATTCTTCATGATGAAGGCCGCGTCTTCCGCCGAGCCCTGCTTCACGGGCTTTGCCTCGCCCTGGGCCGCAGGCCCCGCACTCTCGCCGCCGAAGCCGCCAAGGATGACAGAGATAAAGGAGCGGTTCATGCCCTTGCACATGATGTAGGACAGGATCGCACCCGAGGACCCGACCAGCGCGCCGGTGATGATGAGGGCCGTGTTGTGCAGCGTGAAGCCGATGCCCGCTGCCGCCCAGCCCGAATAGGAGTTGAGCATCGAGACGACGACCGGCATGTCGGCGCCGCCGATCGGGATGATGAGCAGGAAGCCGAGCGCCAGGCTGATCACCACGATCGCCCAGAACCACAGCCACACCGGGTTCAAGTAGAACAGCGCGATGCACAGCACGAGTGCCGCGCCGAGCGCGATGTTGATGGCGTGGCGCGCGGGCAGCATGATGGGCGCGCCCGACATGCGGCCATCGAGTTTGAGGAAGGCGATGATGGAGCCCGTGAAGGTGATGGCGCCGATCGCCGCGCCGAGCGACATCTCGATGCGCGACAGCGGCTGGATCGCGCCATTGGCCACGATGTGGAAGGCATCCGGCGCATAGAAGGCGGCAGCAGCCACGCAGACGGCGGCAAGGCCGACCAGCGAGTGGAAGGCGGCGACCAGCTGCGGCATGGCCGTCATGGCGATGCGCTTGGCGGCCACCGCGCCGATGCCGCCGCCGATGGCGAGGCCCAGCACCGTGAGGCCGATGACCATGGGCGAGAGATGCATGGTGGCGAGCGTTGTGACGACCGCGATGGTCATGCCGATCATGCCATAGAGGTTGCCCTGCCGCGACGTGGAGGGTGAAGAAAGGCCGCGCAGCGCCATGATGAACAGTGCGCCGGAGACGAGGTAGAGAAGGGCTGCGAGATTGGCCGACATGCGCCTACTTGTCCTTCTTCTTGTACATGGCAAGCATGCGGCTGGTGACCATGAAGCCGCCGAAGATGTTGACCGAGGCCAGCACCAGGGCAATGAAACCGAAGACCATTGCGGTGATCGAACCGGACTCGAGCGCGCCAACGCCCACCGCCAGGACTGCGCCAACGACAATGACCGAGGAAATGGCGTTGGTGACGCTCATCAGCGGCGTGTGAAGCGCCGGTGTCACGTTCCACACCACATAGTAACCGACAAACACCGCCAGCACGAAGATGCCGAACAGCGAGACGAACGGATCAATCGCTTCCATCACTTTGCTCCCTGGAACATGGGGTGCACCAGCGCGCCGCCCTGCGCGATCATCGTGCCCTTGATGCATTCATCGGCTTCATCGATCTTGAGCGTTCCATCCTTCTGGATCATCAAATCGAGGAAGTTGGCGAGGTTCTTGGCAAACAGCGGCGAGGCATTGCCCGCGAGCTTGCCCGCGAGGTTGACCGTGCCGACGATCCGGACACCCTTGTGCTCGACGATCTCGTCCGGCCGCGACAGGGGGCAGTTGCCGCCGCGCTCCACCGCGAGGTCGACGATGATCGAGCCGGGCTTCATGCTCTCCACCATCGCTTCAGTGATGAGCACCGGTGCTGGCCTGCCGGGAATGAGGGCCGTGGTGATCACCACATCCTGATTCTTCACATGTTCGGCGACGAGGGCTGCCTGCTTGGCCTTGTCTTCCGCCGAAAGCTCCTTGGCATAGCCGCCGGAGGTGGCGGCATCGGCGATGTCGGCATAGACGAACTTGGCGCCAAGGCTCTTCACCTGCTCCTCAGTGGCCTTGCGCACATCGGTGGCGGAGACGATGGCGCCCAAGCGCCGCGCCGTGGCAATGGCCTGCAGGCCTGCGACTCCCACGCCCATGATGAACACCTTGGCGGCGGGCACCGTGCCGGCCGCCGTCATCATCATCGGGAAGGCGCGGGTGAAATGGAAGGCGGCGTCGATCACCGCCTTGTAGCCCGCAAGGTTGGCCTGGGAGGACAGAATGTCCATGGACTGGGCGCGGGTGATGCGCGGCATCAGCTCCATGGCGAAGGCGGTCGCACCCGTCGCGGCGATGGCCCCGAGCCCGTCCCTGTCCCCATAAGGATCGAGGCCACCCATCAGGATAGCCCCGGACTTCAATGACTTCAGGATTTCCGCTGATGGGCGGCGGATGGTCAGCACCACATCCGCGTCGCCAACCCCATCCGCCGTTATCTTCGCTCCCGCTGCGGCGAAGGCTTCATCCGAGATGGAAGCGCCTGTACCGGCGCCCGCCTGGACCCAGACCTCGGCACCCTTCTTGATGAAGTTCTTGATCGTATCAGGGCTGGCCGCTACGCGACGCTCCCCAGCTTGTGTTTCGGTGGGGATCGCGATTTTCATGGGCCCGCCCTCTGGTTCAGCCGACCATTACGGTAGTCAGCAGCCCGAAGATCACCAGCCAGCCGACCGACAGGTACCATTTGTTCCCGGCCCGGACATCGATCAGCAGTGCGACGATGCCGATGATCAGCCCCGCAAAGCCGAGAAGCACGTTGCCGCTGGCCACGAAAGCAAAAGCCACGAGGGCCACAAGCACATAGAGGCACAGGATGGTGAGTGCGATGGAGGCCTTGAGAAAGCCCGCATAGGTGGCTCTGTGCTCTTCAAAGCCATGTGAATGCGATGTGGAAGCCCCGTGATCAGCCATGATTCCCCTCAAAGGTCACGATAATGTCTGGGAAAGCTTCTACCGAACCCGCCTGCCACCCGCAAGCCACCCACCCACAACGCGGCGATCCGTCACGTAATCCAGGCAAGTTCCTCCAGATTTTCAAAAAGATAGATGGATTCCGGCAGGCTGTGCCCGTCCCATTCATAAACATCCGGGCGGATGAACCGGGCTCCCCAGCGCCAGATGGGCCGTCATTCCGGCGCAGGCCGGAATCCAGCTTTTTTTCAACTGGTTGACGCGAACCGAAAGCTGGACCCCGGCGTTCGCCGGGGTGATGCCAAGGGAGACATCTCCCTACATCGCCTCCAACTCGTCGATCATGCCGGAGATGACGGAAACGCCCTTGGCCCAGAAGCCGGGGTCGGAGGCATCGAGGCCGAAGGGACGGAGCAGGTCGGAGTGGTGCTTGGTGCCGCCCGCCTTCAGCATCTCGAAATACTTCTGCTGGAAGCCCCCGGCGCTTTCGCGGTAGCGGGCATAGAGCGAATTCACCAGGCAGTCACCGAAGGCATAGGCATAGACATAGAAGGGCGAATGGATGAAGTGCGGGATATAGGTCCAGAAGGTCTCGTAGCCCGGCCCGAACTTGATGGCATCGCCGAGGCTCTCGTGCTGCACCTCCATCCAGATCGCGTTGATCTGGTCGGGCGTCAGTTCCCCCTCCTTGCGCGCCGCATGCACCTTGCGCTCGAAGGTATAGAAAGCGATCTGGCGGACCACCGTGTTGATCATGTCCTCGACCTTGGAGGCGAGCAGCACCTTGCGCTTCTTCGGGTCGGTGGTGGTCTTCAGCAAGGCCTGAAAGGTCAGCATCTCGCCGAACACGCTGGCCGTTTCGGCGAGCGTCAGGGGCGTTGAGGCCATGAGCGCGCCTTGTTTGGCGGCCAGCACCTGGTGCACGCCATGGCCCAGTTCATGGGCCAGCGTCATCACATCGCGCGTCTTGCCCAGATAGTTGAGCAGCACGTAAGGGTGCGCCGAGGGAACGGTCGGATGCGCGAAGGCACCCGGCGCCTTGCCCGGGCGCGACGGCGCGTCGATCCAGCGCTTGTCGAAGAAGTCCTGTGCGATGCCCGCCATTTCCGGCGCAAATTCTCCGTAGGCGGAC
>JBIIGF010000066.1:0-7319 GCA_044236665.1 Aestuariivirga sp.
CACGCGTTCGGCCGCCGCCGCCAGCTTGCGCAGCGGCAGCGCGATGGTGGAGGCGAGAAGCAGAGAGAGAAGCAATGTCACACCCGCAACGAAGCCAAAGGTCATCAGCACCACCTGGCGCTCGGCACGCAGCACATCGTCGATCTCGCCGCCTGTGGTCGACAGCACCAATGTGCCCAGCACGGCGCGGAAACGCTGGACGGGCACTGCCACCACCACGATGATCTGGCCCCGGTCATTGAGGCGGACGAGGCTCACCTTGGCACCGTTCAGCGCGGCGGTGATCTCGGGGAAGTCCTTGCCATTATCAAGGCCATATTCGATTTGCCGCGGATAGTCATAGCTGAACGTCGAACTGACCAGCCGGTTCCACAGCGCGCGGATGCTGAAGCTCTTGTCCTCGTTCACCGGCGGCAGGTCGGATTGCACGATATCGCCGCGCGAATAGAGGAATCGGCTGTCAACGATGAGGTTGCCATCCTTGTCGATGATCCGGGCACGGACGGTCGTATTGGCGAGCAGGCGCTTCAGAACGGGCCCTGCGGTTTCCGGATCGATCGGAAAATCGAGGCTCGACAGCACGTCCGAATCGGGCATCGTCTCGTCGCTGCTGTCGGCCAGCGAGTCCGGGTCGATGACGATCGAGCCGGTATCGACCGTCGCGGAACCGGCAACCGCGGCGGCAATGATCTGCGCCTGGGTGGTCAGGCTCTGCACCCTCGCGTCAATGAGGCCCTGCCGGAACTGGTTGAAGTAGAGAATGCCGGCGACCAGAATGATGAGGCCGAGCAGGTTGAGCAGCACGATGCGGCTGGTGAGGCGCTGCGGCGCAAGCCAGCGGAGCCAGCGCCTCCGTCCGGGCGCTGCCTCGCGCGCCGCAACCTCGCTCATGTCTTCAGCGTCGGCGCGGTCGGCGGGTTCGGTAGGCTTCAGCCTGTCCAGCATGTCTCGTCAGCAGCCGCGCACGCGCCGCCTCACTGCTCCTTGAAGCGGTAGCCTACGCCATAGAGCGTTTCGATCCCGTCGAACTCGGGGTCCACGGCGTTGAACTTCTTGCGCAGACGCTTGATATGGCTGTCGATGGTGCGGTCATCAACATAGACCTGGTCGTCATAGGCTGCATCCATCAGTGCATCGCGGCTCTTCACGATGCCGGGGCGCTGTGCCAGCGACTGGAGGATGAGGAACTCGGTCACGGTCAGCGTCACCGGCTTTCCATCCCAGGTGCAGGAGTGGCGGTCCGGGTCCATCGACAGCTTGCCGCGCTCGATCACCTTGGCGGCTTCCTGCGGGGTGGCTGTGGCGTCGCGGTTCACGGCGCGGCGCATCACAGCCTTCACGCGCTCCACGAGGAGGCGCTGCGAGAAGGGCTTCTTGATGAAATCGTCCGCGCCCATCTTGAGGCCGAAGAGTTCGTCGATCTCGTCGTCCTTCGAGGTCAGGAAGATGACCGGCAGGTCAGACTTCTGGCGGATGCGGCGCAGCAGTTCCATGCCGTCCATACGCGGCATCTTGATATCGAAGATGGCCATGTCGGGCGGGTTGTCCTGCAGGCCCTGCAGGGCCGCGGCGCCGTCATTGTACTTCTGCACGCTGTAGCCCTCGTTCTCGAGTGCCATGCCCACGGAAGTCAGAATGTTGCGGTCGTCGTCGACCAGGGCGATCGTCGGCATCTTCTTGTTCATCCTTCAAACATGTCCTTTGTCTGGCACTAGGGGCGGAACTGGAACAAAATGTGGCAGACATGATAAGGGCTCCCGGCCGCAATTGCGAGGTGTGATGATGAGCGATCCGAGAAGTTTCAGTGCACAAGAGGCGCGTAACCTGTTGCGGCGGGCCCGTACCGCCACCCTTGGCACGCTGAACCGGGAGGATGGCATTCCCTATGCCTCCCTCGTCAACATCGCCACCGATGTACGGGGCTGGCCGCTGGTTCTCGTCTCAACCCTTGCCTGGCATACCCGCAATCTCCTCACAGACCCGCGGGCCAGCATCATGGTGGCCGAACTGCCGGCAAGCGGGGACGCGTTGACCGGCCCCCGCGTCACCGTCATGGGCCGCTTCAGCCAGGTGCAGGATGGGGCGCTGAAGCGTCGCTACCTGGCCCGCCATCCCGCCGCCGCGCTCTACTCCGGCTTCGGAGATTTCGCTTTCTGGCGGATGGAACCGGAGATGGCGCATGCCGTGGCGGGTTTTGGCCGGATCGAGACGATCGGCGCAGATGAGATGTTTCCCTCAGCTGATGAGATGACCGATCTTGAGGACAGTGCCATCGACCACATGAATTCTGATCATGAGGATGCCATTCAGCTTTATGCGGAAAAGCTGCTGGGCGCCACGCCGGGCGGCTGGCGCATCGCGGGGCTGGACCCTGATGGCGCAGACCTTAAACGCGACGAAGAGACATTGCGGCTGCAGTTTTCCTCACCCCTCTACACGGCGGAGGCTTTGCGCGGCCACCTCGCGGCGCTCGGTCGGAGTGTTCGCAAATAGTTCTTACAATCAAAAAATGATGTACGATAACGCATATAAATGAGGTAAAACGCGCTTTAAATCATTTTTTTCTTGCGGGATCCATTGGGCGGTCTTTACAGTTGTGCTTCCCAGTTTCAGGAGCACCCTCATGGACCCCGCAACCGACGCCCTCATTCGCGCTGAGCTCGCCGACCTTGGCCTGACCTGGGTTGACCGCATTTCATGGAACGCGCCTGCTCCGGTCCTCTATCAGGAGGCTGTGGCCCGTGGTGAGGGCCTCGTCGCCGAAGGCGGTGGCCTGGTTGTGACGACCGGCCAGCACACTGGGCGCAGTCCCAACGACAAGTACGTGGTACGTGATGCAACCACCGAAAACACCATCTGGTGGGACAACAACAAGCCGATGAGCCGCGAGCACTTCGAGGCGCTTCGGAAGGACTTCATGGCCCATGCACGCCTCAAGAACGTGTTCGTGCAGGACCTCGTCGGTGGTGCCGAGCAGGCTTATGCACTGCCCACCCGCGTCATCACTGAATATGCCTGGCACGCGCTGTTCATCCAGCACCTGCTGATCGTGCCGCAAAACCGCACGGGTTTCGCGCCCCGGCTCACCATCATCGACCTTCCCTCCTTCAAGGCGGATCCTGCCCGCCATGGCACGCGTTCGGATACCGTTATCGCGCTCGATCTCGCCAATGGCCTCGTGCTGATCGGCGGTACGCAATATGCGGGCGAGATGAAGAAGTCGGTGTTCACCGTGCTGAATTACCTTTTGCCCGAAAAGGGCGTGATGCCGATGCATTGCTCGGCCAATGTCGGCCCCAAGGGCGACAGCGCGGTATTCTTCGGCCTGTCCGGCACCGGCAAGACCACGCTCTCGGCTGATCCGTCCCGCACCCTCATTGGCGATGATGAGCATGGCTGGTCCGATAACGGCCTCTTCAACTTCGAGGGCGGTTGCTATGCCAAGGTCATCAAGCTGTCGAAGGAAGCCGAGCCGCAGATCCATGCCACCACCGAGATGTGGGGCACGGTGCTCGAGAACGTCAAGATCGACCCCGTCACCCGCAAGCTGGACCTCAACGATGGCGCGCTGACCGAGAACACCCGCTCCGCCTATCCGCTGTCGGCCATTCCCAATGCCAGCGTGACCGGCACGGCCCCGATCCCGAAGACCATCGTGATGCTGACAGCCGATGCCTTCGGCGTGCTGCCGCCGATTGCGAGGCTCACCCCGGCGCAGGCCATGTATCACTTCCTCTCGGGTTATACTGCCAAGGTGGCTGGCACCGAGCGTGGCGTGACGGAGCCGCAGGCCACCTTCTCCACCTGTTTCGGCGCACCCTTCATTCCGCGCGACCCCGGCGTCTATGGCAATCTGCTGCGTGATCTGATCGCCAAGCACAATGTCTCCTGCTGGCTGGTCAACACCGGCTGGACGGGCGGCGCCTATGGCGAAGGCCACCGTATGCCGATCAAGGCCACGCGCGCCCTGCTGAACGCAGCCCTCGAAGGCCGCCTCGACAATGCCAAGATGCGCATCGACCCCAATTTCGGCTTCGCCGTTCCGGAGGCCGTGGATGGTGTCGACACTGCCATTCTCACTCCGCGCGAAACCTGGGCCGACAAGGCTGCTTATGATGCGATGGCGAAAAAGCTCGTCGGCATGTTCATCAAGAACTTCGCCAAGTTCGAAGCCAGGGTTGGTGCGGATGTGAAGGCGGCAAGCCCGGTATCGCGCATCGCCGCTGAATAAGCACAAACGGACTTGAACACATGTCGCCGCAGGCTCAAGAAGACACATCTTGAGCCTGCGGTTTTATCTTGCCTGATCTCTTATCCGGTTTCAGCCTGCTGACATTGGCCCTCACCGTTCTGGTGGCGGCTACAGCAGGGCTTGCGCGCGGCTTTTCGGGCTTCGGTGGCGCGCTGATCTTCATGCCCGCCGCAAGCGCGCTGGTTGGTCCCGCCGTGGCAGCACCCGTCCTGCTGCTGGCCGATGGCGTGTTGAGCCTGAGCTTCCTGCCCGGTGCCTGGGCCCGCGCGCGGCGGAAGGATGTGGCGCTCATGGCATCGGGCGCGCTGGTCGGCGTGCCGCTTGGCACCCTCATCCTCAATCATGCCGATCCGCTGCCGCTGCGCTGGGCCATCTCGATCACCGCGCTGGCGATGCTGGCGCTTTTGCTGTCAGGCTGGCGCTATCACGGAAGGCCAAGCTCTGCGACCACTGCACTCGTCGGTGCCGTATCGGGCGTGTTCGGCGGCCTCGCGCAGATGAGCGGGCCACCGGTCGTTGCCTATTGGCTGTCGGGCAAGGAAGCGCATGGCACCATGCGCGCCAGCATCATCCTGTTCTTCGGCGCCACCACGCTGTTCACCTTCATCAGCTATATGGTTGCAGGGCTCATCACCGGGCAGACCCTCGTCTTCGCGGGCCTCGTCGCCCCGGCCTATGGCCTCGGATTGTTTGCGGGCGCACGGGCCTTCCGCTTCGCCAGTCCGGAAACCTTCCGCCGCCTGTGCTTCCTCCTGATTGCCGTATCGGTGGCCACGAGCCTGCCGATCTGGCGCTAGCCACCCGCTTCATGCGAGATGCAGATCTTCGCTCTGTCATCGGGGCTGAGAGGTTCCTCGAACAGCATGCAGAGGTGAGGGCCCTGAGCATCGTCGTCACGACCACGCTCGCGGAAGAAGCGGCAGGAGGAGCAGGACCCGAAGCCCTGCAGGCCTGATCTCAGAAGGGCCTGCTGCAGAAGTTCGTTCAGCCCACGCTCCACGCGCCGCTTCGTCTTGCCGCCCAACCGGTCTGCATCGGCTGCCACATCCGACCACGGGTCCTGCGTCAGGGCATCTTCGCCCTTTGGTGTCAGGCTGAGCCGGATCGACTTGCCCGCCCCCTCACGCCGCGACTTGCTGACGTAGCCCTTGCGCTCCAGCGCCTTCAGTGTTTGGGAAATCGTGCCCTTGGTGGCGCCGAGGTAGCGCGTCAAGGCCGAGGGCGAATCGGAGAAGCGATTTGCGCGGCTCAGATAGCGCAATGCCTCCCATTGCGCGGGGTTGAGACCGCCATCATGCTCGCGCGCCCGTATAAGCCGCGCCAACCGCTCCAGCGGATTCACGATCATCAAGCCCGTGGGATCGTCAGTCTCGTCCTTCACCATGCCGCCATCGTTCCACAAAGCTCAGGCAGGCGCGACAGGAAACTGGCGGCGGCTCAGGCTGCCACATAGGCGCGCACATCCTCACGCTGATCGCGCGTCAGGTGCAGGCCGTGCTTGGTGCGCCGGTCGAGAATGTCCTCCGCCGTCTTCGCCCATTCGACACTCCGCAGATAGTCGATCTCGCATTGATAGAGCAGCCCGCCGAAGTGGCGGCCAAGGCCGTCCAGGTTCCGCGCCCCGTCCATTACCTTCGTGGTGCGCGTCCCGTAGAGGCGCGCATAATGGTGTGCCAGTCCGTCCGGCAGCCACGGCTCAGCGCGTTGCAGTTCGCCAAGGAAACGCTCGAAATCCGCCCCTGGCATATCGCCGCCGGGAAGCGGGGCGCCAGACGTCCAGGTCTCCTTCATTGCCGGGAAGAACGGCTTCAGCTTGTCCAGCGCATGTTCGGCAAGCTTGCGGTAGGTGGTGATCTTGCCACCGAACACCGAAAGCATCGGCGGTTCGCCAGTCACGTCGAACACATAGTCGCGCGTCACGGCAGAAGGGTTTGCGGCGTTGTCGTCATAGAGCGGGCGCACGCCGGAGAACTGGTGGATGATCTCTTCCCGGCGCAACGGCACCTTCAGATAGCGGTTGATGGCCGCCAGCAGATACTCCACTTCGCGCTCGTCGATGGCAACATCCTCGGCGCGCCCCTCATAGGGGATGTCAGTGGTGCCGATCAGCGCCATATCGCCTTCATAGGGGTTCACGAAGATCACGCGCTTGTCATCGTTCTGGAACAGATAGGCCTGTGGCCCTTCCCAGAATTTCGGAACGATGATGTGGCTGCCCTTCACCAACCGTACCCGGCGCGGCGAGTTCGAGCCTGCAACGCCATTGATGACATTCTCCACCCACGGCCCCGCCGCATTGGCGATGGCCCTGGCCCTGACCTTCGATCTTGTACCGTCGCCTGAGGTGAACTCCACCTCCCACATGCCCCCAACACGGCGGGCGGCGGTGGCGGCGGTGCGTGTCATCACTCTTGCGCCGCGCTCGCTTGCATCAAGCGCATTGAGCGAGACGAGGCGCGCATCATCGACCCAGCAATCGGAATATTCGAAGGCGCGGGTGAATTGCGGCTTGATCGGCTTTCCTTCCGGATCGCGTGCCAGGTTGATGTTGCGGCAGCCGGGAAGCCTCTTGCGGCCACCGAGATGATCGTAGAGGAACAGGCCGAGGCGCACCAGCCAGGCGGGACGTTGCTCCGGCGAATGCGGCAACACGAAGCGCATGGGCCACACGATATGGGGGGCGGCGTTCAGCAGCACCTCGCGCTCGATCAGCGCTTCGCGCACCAGTCGGAACTCGTAGTATTCGAGATAGCGCAAGCCGCCATGTATGAGCTTGCCGGAGCGCGAGGAGGTGCCTTGCGCCAGATCGTCCTTCTCGCACAGGATAACGGAGAGGCCGCGGCCTGCCGCATCGCGTGCGATACCCGCGCCATTGATGCCGCCCCCGATGACGACGAGATCGACAGGCTTCAGTTCCTGCATGGAAAGACCTCAGCACCTGTTGAGCGCGGGTTCCCCCGCGAGATAGCGGCGCACTTCCTCTGCCGCCAGCCCTGCGGCATAGCTGACGGTCTTCACTGATGCACCGGCAATGTGCGGCGTCAGCGTCACGTTTTCGAGTTTCAGG
>JBIIGF010000067.1:0-7246 GCA_044236665.1 Aestuariivirga sp.
CAGGCGCACCATGCGGTCAGCCAGCAGCATGAGGAGGCCGATCACCAAGGCGGCCGCAAGCGGAAGCGAGACTTGCCGCAGCACGTGTCTGTCTACGAGTTTCAGCAAGGGCCGCAGGCTCCGGGTGGCGGGACGCGTATCATCGCCGTTCTTTAGCCCAGCCGCCGATCAGGAAGAAAGCGCGAATTCGGTGAGGTCTTCCACCTGCCGCCGGACGGGGTCGAAGCTGCGGGTCGTCACGTGGGTCAGCCATTTCCCGCCCTGCCGCTGGATGCGGTAGAGGTTCCAGGCGGCCACGGGGTGGTGCGCGCTCTCGATCAGCGAGGCGGAGGGAACACCCAGGACATGTACGGTCCCGAAGCGTGAATTGAGGCTGTTCAGCATGTGTTCGTGATTGTGGCCATGCAGCACCAGCTCGGCACCGTGAGTCTCCAGCACCCCGCGCAGTTCCGGCGCATCGATCAGCGCCTTGCGCGGCCTGGCGAGGCCGGGCAGCGGGGGGTGGTGGATCATGATGACGCGCGCATAGCCGCGTTCGCGCAGGGCGGGCAAGAGGTTGGAGAGCGAGTCGATCTGCAGCCGGCCGAGAAGGCCGCAGGCCCGGTGCAGCGGTTGCGGAACGGCGGTCGAGACGCCGATCAGCGCCACGTTCCGCCGGAGCCGCACATAGGGGAAGGGCGTGGTGATCTGCGGGGTCAATTGCGTGAGGGGAACCCGCATGTCGCCCTGCATATAGGCGCTGAGGTGGGCCAGTCCGTGCTGCCAGTCCATCCGCACATACGCGTCGTGGTTGCCCGGCACGAAGCTGATCCAGTCGGGTGCGCCGAAGGCATGGAGCCAGCGCGCCGCGGCGGTGAATTCCTCACGCGCCGCGACATTCACGATGTCGCCCGTCAGCGCCACATGGTCCGGGGCCGAGGCCACGATATCGGCGGCGATAGCTGAGGCCACCGCCGGATTGTGGACGCGGTGGCGGCTGAGCCGCCAGTTGAACACGCCAACCGAGCGCTTCAGCGCGAAGTGCCGGCGCGCCGAACCGGCGGGCAGGGGGCCGAGGTGAGGGTCCGAGAGGTGGGCGAGGGAAAACACGGTTGGGCTGTCTTGCGCTTGCTGTTGGGACTGGATTCAGCCGATGGGCTTTTCGTAGATGCGATAGGTCTTGTAGGGCTTGCCGCCAAAGCTTTCGATCATGCTCCGCATGCGGGTATTGTCCTCAAGGATCCAGGAAAGTTCACCGCGCGTGGTGCCGCGGCCCACGTGATAATTGCGCACGCGGGCGATGACCGCCATGCCGATGACGGCGCCGAGCGGCGTTCCATGCAGCTGGCGCTTCACGCCCATCAGCGGCATCCGGATGGAGCGCGGTGGACGCGCCAGCAGGTTCCAGCCGAGCTTCGCCCAGCCAAATGGCAGCAGCCTGCCGTTGAGGCCGGTGATCCAGTCATTGAGGTTGGGAAGCGAGATGGCCATGGCCACAGGCTCGCCACGGTATTCGGCGATGGCGATGTAGTCGCCCGTCACCAGCATCTTGAGGTTATTGCCGAGCGCCGTCATCTCCTCCTGCGTCCAAGGCACGAAGCCCCAGTTATCCGACCAGGCGTCATTGGCGATGGCAACGATGGTTTCAAGCTCCGCCATCAGTCTCTTCTTGTCGAGCGGGCGGATGGTGATGTCCGGGTCGGCCAGCGCCTTGCCGTAGGCGGATTTCATCGCACGCGGCGGCTCGCCCGCATCGATGAAATCATAGGCGATCACGTCCTTTGCCTTGGCGAAGCCCAGTTCCTCAAGGCGGGCCGCATAATAGGGCCGGGCATGGCCCATCATCATGGAGGGCGGGGTGGCGAAACCCTCGATCAGCAGCCCCGTCTCGTCATTGACCGAGAAGCTGAAGGGTCCCTGCATGCGGCTGACACCGCGGGCCCGCAGCCAGCCCGCTGCTGCCTCGAATAGCGCGGCGAACACAGCGGGATCGTCCTCGGCTTCGATGAAGCCGAATTGCCCCACGCCATCCTTGTAGATGCTGCTACGCAGGCCGCAGAGCTGGGCCGAGATGCGGCCCACCGCCTGGCCGTTCCTCTCCGCCAGGAACAGTTCCGCCTCGGCGTGGCGAAAATAGGGGTTTTTCCCGGGGTCCAGGTGCTCGGCGCGTTCCAGATAGAGGGGGGCAACCCAGTTGGGGTCATTCCGGTAAAGCGGGAAGGGCACATCGAGGAAGGCCTTGATCTCTGCCTTGCCACGCACCGGCCGGACGCTGATGGACTGGGTCATGCCATCGGGCTTATCGCGCGCCTTGGCGGAACTCAAGCTTGGCGAAGCGGGGCGGGAAGGCTAACCCGGTACCATGATCGACACTCTGAAACGCATCCTCTACCGCGCGGCCAAGCCGCTGCTACATCCCGTCTACCGCCAGGTGCGGGGCATGACGCTCGGCACCCGCACGGTGGTTCTGAGAGATGAGGACCGTGAGGTGCTGTTGCTGCGTCACGGCTATGCGCCGGGCTGGTTGCTGCCGGGCGGCGGGGTGGAGCGCGGCGAAAGCCTCGTCGAGGCGGCGCTGCGCGAATTGCGCGAGGAGGCGGCCATCGAGGCGGAGGAGGAGCCATTGCTTCATGGCCTGTTCCTCAATGACAGGAACTTCCGTGGTGATCACGTTGCTTGCTTCGTGCTGCGGCGTTTCCGCGAGGGCGTGTTCCGGCCGGGCCTTGAAGTCAGGGAGGCGCGGTTCTTCCCGGTGTCTAGCCTGCCGCAGTCCACCACACCCGGCACGATCCGGCGCATCGCCGAGGTGATGGCGGGGCGTCCGCCGCCGCGTGTCTGGTGATCGTCTTGACGGAGCGTGCAGCCCAAGCTAATGCGCATGTGATGACCGCGATGCACCAGATCAGCCAGCGACGACGAGCCATGTGCCCGCGCTTGCCCGCGCGCGCCTGAACGCATCCGGTTCCTCCCATCCGCACATGACCATCTCGCGTGCTTCGGGGCATCCGGGCGCTCTCCCGATGCCTTGCTGACTGCTGAGATCCTTCCAATGAGCGGACACCTCACCTTCGATTTCACCGCGCCCCACGACCATGACGCGATCGAGCATCTGCTCGACCTGAGCTTCGGAAGCGACCGCCGCTCCAAGACATCCTACCGGCTGCGCGAGAACAATGCGCCGGTGCCGGGCCTGTCGCTCGTGGTGCGCGATCAGGGCGTGGGGATCTCCGGCACCATCAGTTTCTGGCCATTGACAATCGGCGAGGCGCAAACGCCAGCACTGCTGCTTGGGCCGCTGGCCGTCCACCCCGACCGGCAGAATCTCGGCATCGGCCTCCTGCTCATGCGGGAGGGGCTGGCGCGCGCCAGGCAGCAGGGCCATGCGCTGGTGCTTCTGGTGGGCGATGAACCCTATTATGCGCGGGCCGGTTTCAGGAAGCTGCCGCTGGGCCTCATCAGCCTGCCGGGGCCGGTGAACCCGGAGCGCTTCCTGTATCTCGAGCTCAAGGATCACGCGCTCCGTGGTGTCTCCGGCCTCGCGCAGGCACCGGATTCAACGGCCCTCGCGGTACCACATGGCGCTGAAGGCCAGAAGCAGCACACCGAGGCTTAGCAGGCTGGCGAACAGCGGCGTGTCCGACACCGCCAGCACGCGGTGCGCATCGTTGGACCTCAGCCCCATCCATCCCGAACCAGATGTCTGGCGGCCCGGATCCACTTTCACCAGTTGCGGCATGCCATCCTCCAGCCATTGCACGCCGCCGCCGGTTGCCGCTGCAATGGGAGCCAGGATGCCTGTCGTGGCTGTGAGGCTTGCCATCTCGCGTGCACTGCCGTTGCCTGCTGCGGCGACGGCCACCAGCCTGCCATCCGACAGACGGTGAAGGCCCGCCTCCGTCACCGTGAGCGTGCCGGTGAAGCGGCCGGGTGAGGTTTCGCTCAGCGTGACGCTTTCCTGCTTGCCCGAGGGCAATGTCACCGTCACGGGTGAAGCCGTATCGGCCATGGTGCGCCGCTCGATCACCAGATCACCATTCATCTGCCGTCCGGACAGCGCCTCTTCCTCAAGGTCGGGCTCCTTCATCAGCCAGTGCGCCATGCGGCGCAGCAACTCTGTCTGCGGTCCGCCACCCTCGAAGCCGCGCGCCCACAGCCAGCCCTGGTCGGAGAGCAGCTGGGCGACGCGGCCTTCACCCTGCCGCGCCAGAACAAGCAGCGGCTTGCCGTCGGGGCCGGACATCACTGTGTCGCCAGCATTCGTCTCGGTATCGACCAGCCTGAACCAGCGGCCCCAGCTCGGTTCCTTGCCTTGCGATCCGGGTAGCTCATGCGTCACCGGGTGCTTGCGGCCCTGCGGCGTCAACTCCGGCTTGAACGGTCCTTCGAGCACCTGGCCCGTGGGTGCTGCGGCGATGATGTCGGAGAGCGGCGTGTAGTAGAGCCCATCCTCATCAGCGAGGTCGGGGCCCGATGCGATCAGCACCGCCCCGCCATCCTGCACATAGCGCGCGATGTTGGCCATGTAGGCGGCAGGCAGCACGGTCTGGCGGCGGTAGCGGTCGAAGATCACCAGGTCGAACTGGTCAAGCTTGTCGACGAAGAGTTCGCGTGTCGGGAAGGCGATGAGGGCCAGTTCCCGCGTGGGCGTGCCATCCTGCTTTTCGGGCGGGCGGAGGATGGTGAAGTGCACGAGGTCCACCGCCGCGTCGGCTTTCAGCAGGTTGCGCCAGGTGCGTTCGCCGGGGTGCGGCTCGCCCGACACCAGCAAGACGCGCAGCCTGTCGCGCACGCCTTCAATGACGCTGACCGCGCGGTTATTCTGGGCGGAGATCTCGCCCTCGAGCGGTGGCACGGTGATTTCAAGAATGTTCTGGCCGCCATGATCCACCGGTACTTCAACGCTCACCGTCTCGCCGGGGGTCGCTTCGATGAGCTTCGGCTCGCCACTGCCCATGGCAATAGCGACAGTGACGGGCTGTCCCGGACCGTTCACCTCCTCGACGCGGAAGGAGACTGTCTGAGGCTGTCCCACCATGCCGAAGCGTGGCGCCTGGTCGATCACCACCTTGCGGTCACGCTCGCTCTTCGAGCCCGTGATGAGTCCATGCAGCGGGCCACCGATACCGGCCTTTGCCGCATCGGCTGGCGCATCATGGATCTCCCCGTCGGTGATCATGACAGCCCCGGCGAAGCGCTCGGGCGGAATGTCGGCCAGCGCCCGGTTCAGGGCTTCGAAGGCGCGCGTGCCGTCATCTTCGGCGCTGATCCCGGATGTGACCTCGATGGTGCGAAGTTCGGTGTTGGGAAGACCTGCGATGGCGGCCTTGAGCGTCGCCTCGGCCTCCGCTGTCTGCTGGCTGCGCGCGGCGCTCTGCTGGCTGAGGGAGCGGTCGATCACGGCGACCGCGATGTCGCTCAATGCTTCGCGCGTCTCGCTTCGGATCACCGGGTTGGCAAGAGCCGCGAGCAGGATGGCGAAGGCCAGTGCCCTGAGCACAAGGCCCCGCGCGCGCGCAAAGGCGAGGGCCGCGAGAAGGGCGAGGCCCAGTACGCCGAGTGCCGCGATCACCGCCCAGGGCAGAACAGGGTCGAAGCTGATGTTCCAGCCGGTCATTGGCCAAGCCTTTCGAGCAGGGCCGGAACATGCACCTGGTCTGCCTTGTAATTGCCGGTCAGCGCATACATGACAATGTTGACGCCGGTACGGAAGGCGAATTCGCGCTGCCGGTCGGTCCCCGGCACGGAGGCATAGAGCGGCTCGCCCATGTCATCCATCGCCCAGGCGGCGGCATAGTCATCGGACCCGATGATGATGCCGGAGACACCATCGGTGTTGCCGCTGCCAGCGCCTGCGCTGTCGGGACGCTCCACCCACAGCTTGCCCCCGTCATAGCGGCCGGGGAAGCGGTCGAGCAGGTAGAAGCTTCGTGTCAGCACATGCGAGGGCGGCACGGGTTCGAGCGGCGGAATGTCGAGCTTGGCGAGAATGCGGCGAAGCGCATCGGCAGCTGCCGTGCTGCCGCCGCTCAAGGCGTCAGCCCCGGCGCCATCCTCGCGCAGGTCGAAGAAGATGGTGCCGCCGGTTTTCATGTAGGTGTCCATACGGGCCAAGGCTGCATCGGAGGGCACGGTTGCGTCGGCGCGCACCGGCCAGTAGAGCAGCGGGAAGAACACGATGTCGTCGCGCTCGATGTTGATGCCCTGCGGATCGCCCGTAGTAACGGAGGTCCGGTCCCGCAATACGCTACCGAGGCCCTTCAACCCCTCCTCGCTGACCCTGTCGGTTTCGGCATCACCCGTGATGACATAGGCAAGGCGTGTTTCCAGCGCGTTCCGCATGGCGAAATCATCCGCCGACTGAGCAATCGACGTGCCGCCTGGCGCCAGCAGCATCACAAGCGCGATGGCTGCAGCGCCCGCAACGCGGCGCTGGCGCAGACGGTTGAAGCCGCCGCCAAGGAACAGCGCGGCGAGGCAATCGGCGAGGAACAGCAGCATGGCGAGCGCGAAGGCATAGGGGGCAAGTGGCAGCGCCGGCATGGGTTGGAGGCCTCTGATGGTCCAAGGTGTGGGAAGATCCGCTATCGGCGTCAGCCGGTCGCCGGCCTGCGTTATGTTGAGGGCGCGCTCCTGCAGGCCGCGGCGGTAGAGGCCGGCGGGCGTTGCGGCGGAGACGCCCGCCTTGTCGATCGCGGCGGCCGGAATTGGCTGGATGTCGGGCGATGGATCGGTCATCTCGCCGAAGCCATCGAGCGAACGGAAGGGCGCGAAGGCCTGCGCATCCGGCGCGGCCTGCGATTGCGCCGTGCCGCCGCCCGCCGCAGGTGCAAGGTCCAGCACCCGCCGCAGCATCTCGACGAACAGGCCGGAGACGGGCAGGTTCGACCAGTCGGCATTGGCCGTCACGTGGAACAGCACGATCATGCCCTTTCCCTGCTTGCTGGCCGTCACGAGCGGCGTGCCATCCTCCAGGCTGGCCCAGACCTTGGCGGGAAGCTCGGCATCGGGTTCGGCCAGAACCTGGCGCGTTACCCTCACCGATGAATCGGGCGGCAGGCCCGCGAAGGGGCTGCTGTCCGGGAAGGGCTGCAGCGCCTGCGGCGTTTCCCAGCTCAGCGCACTGCCGAGCGAGCGGCCGCCCTCGCGCAGCGTGACGGGGATCAGCCCATCCTGCGCACCAGCCAGGCGCGGGCCGGCGAAGCGCAGCAGCACCCCGCCATTGTCCACCCAGCGGGCCACCATCTCCTGCTGTTCGGAGGGCAATACG
>JBIIGF010000068.1:0-7234 GCA_044236665.1 Aestuariivirga sp.
CGATCTTCTCGCGGGCTTTGCCTATTCGCAGGTGCTCTATGCCACGGTGAAGCTCGGCCTCATCGAGATCCTCGCGGCAGGCCCCCTTCCAGCCGCCGCCATCGCCCAGCGTACCGGATGGGAAACGGATCGGCTGGAGCGCCTGCTGAAGGCCGCAGTCTCGCTCGATCTCCTCGAGGCCACCAGCGGCGGAGACTATGCGCTGGGCCAGCATGGCGCAGCCCTTGCCGGAAATCCGTGGATCGCCAAATTCATCCTCCACCATCATCTGCTCTATGAAGACCTCGCCGACCCACTCGCCCTGCTGGCGGGTACAGCCGCCGGGGGCAGGCTGCGCGGCTACTGGGGCTATCCGGGGGCCGGCACGGTCGATGCGGCAACGGCTGAAACCTACAGCGCGCTCATGGCGGCCTCGCAGCAGGCCGTCACCGCCGAAATCCTCGCGGCCTATGATTTCAGCCGGCACACCCACCTGATCGACGTCGGCGGCGGCAATGGCGCATTTCTCGCAGCTGCCGCCGCGAAGCACCCGAAACTGATGGTCACGCTGTTCGATCTTCCGGAAGTGGCAGAACTGGCACGGCCCACCCTCGCCAGCCTCGGGGCGCGCGCGGCGGTTGCCGGCGGCTCCTTCCTGTCCGACCCGCTGCCGAAGGGCCCCGACGTCGCCACGCTGGTGCGCATCGCCCACGACCATGACGACGCCTCGGTCCTCGCCATTCTGGGCAATATCCGGCGGATGCTGCCGCCTCATGGCGCGCTCATCCTGGCAGAACCACTCTCCGGCATCCCCTCCATCGCGCCGGTCGCGGACGCCTATTTCGGCCTCTATTTCGCGGCGATGGGCCAAGGCCGGGCCCGCAGTGCGGGCGAACTCGCAGAACTGGCCCGTCAGGCAGGTTTTGGGAAAATGACGGTTACCGGCACGCGCAACCCGCTGGTGTGCAGCCTGCTGCGCTTCAGTATCGGCTGAAAACACTGTTAAGTACTATTGACACTTAATACTGTCATAGTAAGGTTACACATACGGAGCACCTTCCGGCTTGCCACCTAGGGCCGCCGGATCTCCTTGGAGGACGACGATGGAGACGATCGCAGTCGTCTTGGAACAGCCGGGTCAGCTGACGCTGAAGCCCCTGGCTGTGCAGCCACCCGGAGCGGATGACATCGTTGTCGACGCGCTGTGGAGCGGAATCTCGTCCGGAACCGAGCGTCTTCTGTGGTCAGGCCAGATGCCCGCCTTCCCCGGCATGGGCTACCCCCTCGTTCCCGGTTACGAAACCGTTGGCATCGTCCGCCGTGGCGGGCACGGCTTTTCCGAAGGTGACCGCGTCTTCGTGCCGGGCGCCAATTGCTACGGGCCGGTACGCGGCCTGTTCGGCGCAGCTGCCTCGCGCATCGTCCTGCCCGCGCAGCGCGCCATCGCGTTACGCAACATCGAGGCGGAAAGCGGCACGCTGCTGGCACTGGCGGCAACCGCCCACCACGCCCTGGTGGACGATGGCAAGCCGCTTCCCGGCCTCATCATCGGCCACGGCACGCTGGGCCGCCTGATGGCGCGGATCGTGCTGGCCCTGGGCGGCGAGGCCCCCACCGTGTGGGAAACAAACGAATCCCGCCGCAGCGGCGGTACCGGCTACAGCGTCATCGACCCCGCCACGGACGCGCGCCGCGACTATGCGGTGATCTGCGAGGCGAGCGGCGATGCCACCCTTCTCGACAGCCTCATCCCGCGGCTGGCGAAGCGTGGCGAGATCATTCTCGCAGGCTTCTATCACGCGCCCCTCTCCTTCACCTTCCCGCCCGCCTTCATGCGCGAGGCGCGTTTCCGGATCGCCGCCGAATTCAAGCCGCATGATGTCGAGGCGGTCACCGATCTCGTCACCACGGGCCGCCTCAGCCTTGACGGTCTCATAACACACCGTGCGCCGGCCGCAGACGCGGGCCAGGCCTATCAGACCGCCTTCACAGATCCGTCCTGCCTCAAGATGGCCATTAGCTGGAGCGATCTCACATGAACAGCATCGACCTCAACATGGCCCGCGATGCGGTTCCAAAGAAGGAAACGCAGGTCATCGCCATTTATGGCAAGGGCGGCATCGGCAAGAGCTTCACGCTCGCCAATCTCTCCTACATGATGGCCCAGCAGGGAAAGCGCGTGCTGCTCATCGGCTGCGACCCCAAGAGCGACACGACATCGCTGCTGTTCGGCGGCAAGGCCTGCCCCACCATCATCGAAACCTCCGCCAAGAAGAAACTCGCCGGCGAGGAAGTGTCGATCAGCGATGTGTGCTTCAAGCGCGATGGTGTCTTCGCCATGGAACTGGGCGGGCCGGAAGTGGGCCGCGGCTGCGGCGGGCGTGGCATCATCCACGGCTTCGAACTGCTGGAGAAGCTTGGCTTCCATGAATGGGGCTTCGACTACGTGCTGCTCGACTTCCTGGGCGACGTGGTGTGCGGCGGCTTCGGCCTGCCGATTGCGCGTGACATGTGCCAGAAGGTCATCATCGTCGGCTCGAACGACCTGCAATCTCTCTATGTGGCCAACAATGTCTGCTCGGCGGTGGAGTACTTCCGCAAGCTCGGCGGCAATGTCGGCGTCGCCGGAATCGTCATCAACAAGGATGACGGCACGGGCGAGGCACACGCCTTCGCCAAGGCGGTGGGCATTCCCGTTCTCTCGTCGATCCCCGCCAATGAAGACATCCGCCGCAAGAGCGCCAATTATGAAATCATCGGCAAGCCCGGCGGCCAGTGGAGCGACCTGTTCTCGGCACTGGCGGACAATGTGGCCGAAGCCCCGCCGCACCGCCCCTCACCGCTCGACCAGGATGGGCTTCTGAACCTGTTTGCCGGTGAAACCGTGGGCCGCAATGTGGTGCTGGAACCCGCCACCATCGAAGACATGTGCGGCGGGCCGCTGCTCACCAGGCCTTCCCTCGAAGTGATCTACGACGAGGCGTAAGCGGCATGGCAACAACCCTCATCAACACGACGGCCAGGACGCCAGCGCAGGCAGACCAGCCCGCGACGGCACCTGCACTCCGCTCCTGCCATACCGGCCAGGCGGAGGCGCTGAAGGCCGCCGCCGATGCGGGCAAGGGTGAGACGCTGGCCCAATATGCGCGCGACTACCAGCTGGGCCCGCATGACCAGCCGCAGAGCATGTGCCCCGCCTTCGGCTCGCTCCGCGTGGGCCTTCGCATGCGCCGCGTGGCCACCGTGCTTTCGGGTTCGGCCTGCTGCGTCTACGGGCTTACCTTCACATCGCATTTCTACGGTGCCAAGCGCAGTGTCGGCTATGTGCCCTTCAACAGTGAGACACTGGTGACAGGCAAGCTGTTCGAGGACATCCGCGAGGCAGTGTTCAAGCTGGCAAAACCTGAGGACTACGACACGATCGTCGTTACCAACCTCTGTGTGCCGACCGCCTCGGGCGTGCCGCTGCAATTGCTCCCCAGTGAAGTGAACGGGGTGCGCATCATCGGCATCGATGTGCCAGGCTTCGGCGTTCCCACCCATGCGGAAGCCAAGGACGTGCTGTCGGGCGCCATGCTGCGCTATGCGGCAAATGAAATCCGGCAAGGCCCCGTGCAGGCGCCGCGCACGCCGCGCAGCACGCTTCCCGCCATCACGCTGCTGGGCGAAATGTTCCCGGCCGACCCCGTCGGCATCGGCCGCATGCTGGAGCCGCTCGGCCTTGCCGCAGGCCCCGTCGTTCCGGTGCGGGAGTGGCGCGAATTGTTCTCCGCCTTCGACTGTGCCGCGGTTGCCGCCATTCATCCCTTCTACACGGCTTCGATCCGCGAATTCGAATCGGCGGGCCGCAGCGTTGTGGGATCAGCGCCTGTCGGTCATGACGGCACCGCAGAGTGGCTCGCCGCCATCGGAGATGCCTGCAACATCGCACCCAACAAGATTGCCGCCGGGCAGAACGCCATCCTGCCCGCCATCAAGAGCGCACTGGCCGCCAAGCCCATCAAGGGCCGCATCACGCTCTCGGGCTATGAAGGCTCGGAGCTTCTGGTCGCCCGCCTGCTGATCGAGAGTGGTGCCGAGGTTCCCTATGTCGGCACGGCCTGTGCCCGCAGCCGCTGGTCGGACGCCGACCGCAATTGGCTGGAGGCGCGCGGCGTCACCGTGCAGTTCCGCGCCTCGCTGGAACAGGACATCGCCGCCATGGTGGATGTAAAGCCCGATCTCGCCATCGGCACGACGCCGGTTGTGCAGAAGGCCAAGTCCATGGCCATTCCGGCGCTCTATTTCACCAATCTCATCTCGGCCCGGCCGCTGATGGGACCGGCGGGTGCAGGCTCGCTCGCGCAGGTCATCAACGCGGCACTTCAGAACAAGCAACGCTTCGACGCGATGCAGGATTTCTTCGACGGCGTCGGCGAGGGCTACACGGCAGGCATCTGGGAAGAGACCCCGCAGGACAGGCCCGAATTCCGCAAGAAATACGCTGGCATGCTGGCTGCCAAGGCCAAAGCCGAGGAGGCGGTGGGCACATGAGCAACACCGCGCCACACTGCATGGAGGCCCGCCCATGTTCGTGATCGATCATGACCGCGCCGGCGGTTACTGGGGTTCGGTCTATGTCTTCACAGCGATCAAGGGATTGCAGGTGATCATCGATGGCCCGGTGGGCTGCGAGAACCTGCCTGTCACCTCGGTGCTGCATTACACGGACGCGCTGCCGCCGCATGAACTACCGATCGTGGTGACCGGCCTCTCGGAAGAGGAACTGGGTCAGCACGGCACCGAGGGCGCCATGCGCCGCGCCCACAAGACGCTCGATCCCTCCATGCCGAGCGTCGTCGTCACGGGGTCCATCGCCGAAATGATCGGTGGCGGCGTCACGCCGCAAGGCACGGGCATCCAGCGCTTCCTGCCGCGCACCATCGACGAGGACCAGTGGCAGAGCGCCGACCGCGCCATGTACTGGCTGTGGACGGAGTTCGGCTCCAAGAAGAAGCAGGTGCCGACCGCGAAACCCCGCAAGGAGGGCGAGAAGCCCCGCGTCAACATCATCGGCCCGATCTACGGCACCTTCAACACCTGGTCTGACCTGGCCGAAATCCGCCGTCTCGTCGAAGGCATCGGCGCCGAGATCAACATGTGCTTCCCGCTCGGCAGCCATCTGGCCGACGTGCCGAAACTGGCCAATGCCGAAGCCAACATCTGCATGTACCGCGAATATGGCCGCAAGCTGTGCGAGGCACTGGACCGGCCCTATCTGCAGGCACCGATCGGCCTTCATGCGACGACCAAGTTCCTGCGCGCGCTGGGCGAGATCTTGGGGCTCGACCCCGAGCCCTTCATCGCGCGCGAGAAGCACACCACCATCAAGCCGATCTGGGACCTGTGGCGCTCGGTGACGCAGGACTTCTTCGGAACCGCCAGCTTCGGCGTCGTCGCCAGCGAGACCTATGCACGCGGGCTGAAGCACTTCCTCGAAGAGGAGATGGGGCTTCCCTGCAACTTCGCCGTGGCGCGGAAATCCGGCGAGAAGACCGACAATGAAACCGTCAAGGCGCTGATTGCCGAGAAGACACCGCTCGTGCTGTTCGGCAGCTTCAACGAGCGCATGTATCTCGCCGAAGCCAAGGGCCGCGGGGCCTATATCCCCGCCTCCTTCCCCGGCGCCATCATCCGCCGCCACACCGGAACGCCCTTCATGGGCTATGCCGGCGCGACCTACCTGATCCAGGAAGTATGCAACGCGCTGTTCGATGTCCTGTTCAACATCCTCCCGCTCGCCTCCGACATGGACCGGGTGGAGGCGACACCGGCGCGCGGCGAACGCGAGCTGGCCTGGGATCAGGCCGCGAAAGCCGCGCTGGATGAATTGCTCGAACAGCAGCCCGTGCTCGCCCGCATCTCCGCCGCCAAGCGGCTGCGCGACGGCGCGGAAGCGCATGCGCGCCGCACCCAATCGCAGAGCGTTGCCGAAGCCGATGTGCGCTCCGCCCTCAGGGAGCTCGCGTGATGAGAATTCCACACACCACTTTTTCCACCGCTGATGCCAGGAGGACAGAACAATGTCGATGATCAGTGCGCCGCGCCGCGAAGAGGGCAAGCTTGAATTCAGGTTGCTGATGTGGGTGGCCTTCACCCTGTTCTTCGTAGCCATCGCCTTCACGCGGCTGTTGCCCGCATCGGTGCGTCCGCGCATCGGCGGCGACAGCAAGAACAAGTCGATTTTCGCCGCGGCCAAGACCGCGGCCTACAGCTCGATCCCCTTCGCTTTCATGTGATGCGGGAACAACCGGATTCGCCGGGCCTCCGGGCCTTGCGGATATGCCGAGGGTTCTGAACGAACTCGAAGCACCCGGGCCGCGCGGGTTTTCAGCGGTAACAGGGTCCTTCACGGGGCCCTCAGACGGAGGTCAGTCATATGGCCGATAACAAAGGGTCCGGCATTTCGGGCCTGACGGAAGCCGAAGCCAAGGAATTCCATGGCATGTTCATCATGAGCTTCATTGCCTTCACGGTCGTGGCGATCATCGCCCACTTCCTGGCATGGCAATGGCGCCCGTGGCTGCCTGGGCCCAATGGCTATGAGAGCACAGACATTACGCCGGTGCTTCAGCAACTGACGTCGATGTTCACGTAAGGGAGATAGAATATGTGGCGCATGTGGCTCTTGTTCGATCCCCGCAGGACTCTGGTGGCGCTGTTCACCTTCCTGTTCGTGCTCGCGATCGTCATCCATTTCATCCTTCTCTCGACCGACCGGTTCAACTGGCTGGAAGGTCCGAAGAAGGCTGCAAGCGTGGATGTAACAGTCAGCGAGATGATCGGCTGAGGCCGGTCATCACGCACGCAGCTTGTGGACGGAACGTGCCTCACCCGCGGGTTCCGTCCACGAACCCCTCCCCTGGATACTAGACACCGGCAATGGGCCGGGACGGAGAAACCGCAATGGCAATGCTGAGTTTCGAAAAGAAGTACCGCGTGCGCGGCGGCACGCTGATCGGCGGTGATCTGTTCGACTTCTGGGTGGGCCCCTTCTATGTGGGCTTCTTCGGGGTGCTGACCGCCTTTTTCGCCTCGCTGGGAACAGCGCTGATCGTCTATGGTGCGGCCATCGGCCCGACCTGGAACCTCTGGCAGATCAACATCGCCCCGCCTGACCTGAGCTATGGGCTGGCGCTGGCGCCGCTCAAGGAAGGTGGGCTCTGGCAGATCATCACATTCTGCGCCACCGGTGCCTTCATCAGCTGGGCGCTGC
>JBIIGF010000069.1:0-7200 GCA_044236665.1 Aestuariivirga sp.
TGATGCCGGCAAGCACATGTACAACGTGTTCGTCACCGCGCACGGCCTGCTCATGATCTTCTTCATGGTCATGCCCGCGATGATCGGTGGCTTCGGCAACTGGTTCGTGCCGCTGATGATCGGCGCGCCCGACATGGCCTTCCCGCGCATGAACAACATTTCCTTCTGGCTGCTGCCGCCGGCTCTGGCGCTGCTGCTGATGTCGATGTTCGTGGAAGGCCCGGCGGGTGCCATGGGTGTGGGCGGTGGCTGGACCATCTATCCGCCGCTCTCGACCACCGCGCAGCCCGGCCCGGCGATGGATTTCGCCATCCTGTCCCTGCACATCGCCGGTGCCTCGTCGATCCTCGGCGCCATCAACTTCATCACCACCATCTTCAACATGCGCGCGCCCGGCATGACGCTGCACAAGATGCCGCTGTTCGTGTGGTCGGTGCTTGTCACTGTCTTCCTGCTGCTGCTGTCGCTGCCGGTTCTGGCGGGCGCCATCACCATGCTGCTGACCGACCGCAACTTCGGCACGGCCTTCTTCGTGCCGTCGGCTGGCGGTGATCCGGTGCTGTTCCAGCACCTGTTCTGGTTCTTTGGCCACCCCGAAGTCTACATCCTCATTCTGCCCGCCTTCGGCCTCATCTCGCACATCGTGTCGACCTTCTCGAGGAAGCCGGTGTTCGGCTATCTCGGCATGGCCTATGCCATGGTGGCGATCGGCGTCGTGGGCTTCATCGTCTGGGCGCACCACATGTACACGGTGGGCCTTGATGCCGACACGCAGGCCTATTTCGTGGCCGCCACGATGATCATCGCCGTGCCGACAGGCGTGAAGATCTTCTCGTGGATCGCCACCATGTGGGGTGGCTCCATCGAGTTCAAGGCGCCCATGGTCTGGGCCCTGGGCTTCATCTTCCTGTTCACCGTGGGCGGCGTCACCGGCGTGGTGCTCGCCAATGCCGGTGTCGACCGGGCCCTGCACGACACCTATTACGTCGTTGCCCACTTCCACTATGTGCTGTCGCTCGGCGCGGTGTTCGCGATCTTCGCTGGCTGGTACTACTGGTTCCCGAAGATCACCGGCTACATGTATTCCGACGGCATCGCCAAGCTGCACTTCTGGGTCACCTTCGTCGGCGTGAACATGGTGTTCTTCCCGCAGCACTTCCTCGGCCTCGCGGGCATGCCGCGCCGCTACATCGACTATCCGGATGTCTATGCCGGCTGGAACCAGATCTCTTCCTACGGTTCCTACCTCTCGGCGCTGGGCGTCCTGATCTTCCTCTATGGCGTGATCCAGGCCTATTCGCGCAAGGTTCAGGCTGCCGACAATCCATGGGGCGCTGGCGCCACGACGCTGGAGTGGACGCTGTCTTCTCCGCCGCCGTTCCACCAGTTCTCCACCCTGCCGGTGATCAAGTAAACTGACGGCGATGAGCGACATCAATCTCGAGGCCGCCGAAACCCCTGCCGCCTTCACGGGCGGGCAGGGGACTGTCGGCGACTATTTCGCGCTGCTGAAGCCGCGCGTCATGTCGCTCGTCATCTTCACGGCCCTTGTGGGTCTCATTGCGGCCCCCGGCACCATCCACCCCTGGATCGGCTTCGTGGCTCTCGTGGCGATTGCGGTCGGGGCGGGCGCCTCCGGCGCGCTCAACATGTGGTATGATGCTGATATCGACGCGGTGATGAAGCGCACCGCCAAGCGGCCGGTGCCGAAGGGTGCGATCACACCCGGCGAGGCCCTGGGCTTCGGCATGACGTTGGCCGTGGGCTCGGTGCTGGTGCTGGGCCTTCTGGTGAACCTGCTGGCGGGCGCGCTGCTCGCCTTCACGATCTTCTTCTACCTCGTCATCTACACCATGTGGCTCAAGCGGGCGACGCCGCAGAACATCGTGATCGGCGGCGCGGCTGGCGCGTTCCCGCCGATGATCGGCTGGGTCTCGGTCACCGGGTCCATCGATCCGGGGTCCATCGCGCTGTTCCTGATCATCTTCATGTGGACGCCGCCGCATTTCTGGGCGCTGGCGCTGTGGAAGAAGATCAACGCTGATTATTCCAACGCGGGCGTGCCGATGCTGCCGGTGGTGGCAGGTGCCGATGAAACGCGCCGCCAGATCCTGCTCTACACGCTGCTGCTCATTCCCGTGACCTTCCTGCCCGCCCTCACCGGAACGGTGGGCCTTCTCTATACGCTGGCCAATGCCGTGCTCGGCGTGATCTTCATCCACCATGCCTGGCGCGTCTACCGGATCCGCGAGGGTGCGGAGGCCGAAGCGGCGTGCAAGAAGCTCTTCGCCTTTTCAACCCTGTGGCTGTTCATCGTCTTCGCGCTGATCCTCGCCGAGCGCGCCCTTGGCGTGCCGGTGTTCGCGCCGGTTATGGGATGAAACAGGTGATGACCCAGTCCCCCTTCGGCCCCGAGGACATGGCCCGCCGCCGCAGGCGCGCAATTGCAATGGCGCTGGTCCTCGCGGCGCTTGCCGCGTTGTTCTTCATCACCACCATCGTGCGCCTTGGCGGCGCAATAGCTGAGAGGACACTCTGATGCGTACCGCCGATCCTGCCAAGAACAAGAAGGTCGCCTTCATGGCTGCCTCCGTCGTGGTGGCCATGCTCGGCCTTTCCTATGCCTCGGTGCCGCTCTACCGGCTGTTCTGCCAGGTCACCGGTTTCGGCGGCACCACGCAGCGTGCTGAAGCGCCGCCCGAGACCGTGGCGAACGAGATGGTGTCGGTGCGCTTCGACGCCAATACCTCGAAGGACCTCACCTGGTCGTTCCACGCCGTCCAGACATCCATGACGGTAAAGATGGGCGAGCAGCACATGGCCTATTTCAAGGCGGTCAACACCTCCGGCGAGCCGGCCACGGGCAGCGCCGTATTCAACGTGACGCCGCCCCAGGCCGGGGCCTATTTCAACAAGATCCAGTGCTTCTGCTTCACCGAGCAGACTCTGGCGCCCGGCGAGAGCATGGAATTCCCGGTGGCGTTCTTCGTCGACCCGGAACTGCTGAAAGACCCGGATGCCGCTGGCATCAAGGAAATCACCTTGTCCTACACATTCTATCCGGTGGACAAGGCAGAGACTGTCTCGGAGGCCCCCGCAGCGGCCTCAGGCAGCGTCACGAATTAAGGAGTAGGGGATATGGCTGACTCTCACGCAAAGAACCACGACTACCATCTCGTCGACCCGAGCCCATGGCCCTTCGTCGGCTCCGTCTCGGCCTTCATCTTCGCGGTGGGGGCCGTCAACTGGATGCACGGTTCAAGCTCCGCCGTGATGGTCATTGGCCTTGTGGGCATTCTCTACACCATGTTCATGTGGTGGCGTGACGTGATCCGCGAAGGCCAGCAGGGCGCCCATACCCCCGTGGTCGATCTGCACCTGCGCTATGGCATGCTGATGTTCATCGCCTCCGAGGTCATGTTCTTCGTCGCCTGGTTCTGGGCCTTCTTCGATGCCAGCCTGTTCACCGGCGAAGCCATCCAGGCTTCGCGCGTGGCTGCCACGGGTGGCGTGTGGCCGCCGAAGGACGTCACGGTGTTCGACCCCTGGCACCTGCCGCTGATCAACACGCTGATCCTGCTGACCTCCGGCACCACGATCACCTGGGCGCATCACGCGCTCCTCAACAACGACCGTCAGGGCCTCAAGATGGGCCTCCTTGCCACGATCGCGCTGGCGGTGCTGTTCACTCTGGTGCAGGCCTATGAATATCAGCACGCGGCCTTCGCCTTCAGCCGCGACCATGGCGGCAACATCTATGGCTCGACCTTCTTCATGGCCACGGGCTTCCATGGCTTCCACGTCATCATCGGCACGATCTTCCTGATCGTCTGCCTCATCCGCGCCTACCGCGGCGCGTTCACGCCGAAGGCTCACTTCGGCTTCGAGGCGGCGGCCTGGTACTGGCACTTCGTGGACGTGGTCTGGCTGTTCCTGTTCGCGGCCATCTATATCTGGGGTTCGGCCGGCGCCGTCATTCCGGGGCACTGAGGCCCGCACATCTCTCAAGCTGGGGCTGCGGCGGGCAACCGGTGCGGCCCCTTTTTCCTTTCGAGGTCCCATGACCGACGCCGTTTATTATCCCGACATCTCGCCGCTCAAGACCGGATTTGCGGGAAAGTGCCCGCGCTGCGGCCGTGGCCGTCTGTTCGATGGTTACCTGGGCGTGGCCAAGGGGTGTTCCGCCTGTGGGCTTTCCTATGAGTTTGCTGATGGCGGCGATGGTGCGGCCTGGTTCGTGATGCTCTTCGTCTGCGTGGTGGGTGTTGGCTCGATTCTCGGCGTCGAGGTGGCCTACAGCCCGCCCTTCTGGGTGCATGCGCTGATCGCCATTCCGGTACTCGTCATCCTGCCGTTGGTGCTGCTTCGCCCGATGAAGGGCGTGCTGATCAATCAGCAGTGGAAGACCGGCGCGCGCGAAGGGCGGATCAGCCAATGACGCAGCAGGAGCGGCCGCCGCGCATCTGGCCGGTGCTGATAGCGGCTCTCGCCGGAACGGTCATATTGCTGTGGCTTGGTGTCTGGCAGGTGCAGCGGCTGCAGTGGAAGGAAGCGCTGTTGGCGCAGTTGGACGCCAATGCGGCCGCTGCGCCCATTGACCTTGCCACCGCCGTGAAGCAGGCGGAGGAGGGGCGCGACATGGAGTTCGTGCGCGTGAGCTTCCCCGCCCGGTTCCGTCATGACGGGTGGATGAAGATGATCTCCACCTATGAGCGCGGCCAGGGTTGGACCATCATCACCCCGGCTGACACGCCCGATGGCTGGACGGTCATCGTCGACCGCGGCCGCATTCCGGGCCAGCTCGTCGACAGCTTCGACCGGCCGGAGGGCGAGGTGATCCTTGATGGCGTGCTCCGCGCCCACAGGAGCGGCAAGGCCTATTTCGACCCTGACAACGATGCCGCCGCCAACATGTGGTACTGGTGGGATGTGCCGGCCATGCTGGCCGCCGGCGGCGCGCCCGGTGGCGCGAAGCCCTTCCCCTTCGTGGTGCAGCTTCTTCCCGCCAGTGGCACGGGCGGGTTCCCGAAACCGGAGGAGCCCAAGGCCAAGCTCGCCAACAATCACCTGGGCTATGCCATCACATGGTTTGGACTGGCTGCAACCCTGATCGGCGTTGCGGGGTTCTATGTCTATGATCTGCGGAAGCGGCGGCGGCGGAGGTGAGGGAATCCACCGCTTGATGACCTGCCGCCCCGGGGCTAAAGCTGCCCGGAATTCTTGAGAGGACAAGGCCTTGCGCTATGTGTCGACCCGGGGCGAGGCTCCGGAACTCGGTTTTGAAGACGTGCTGCTCACCGGCCTTGCGCGTGACGGCGGGCTCTATGTGCCGGCCCAGTGGCCGGAACTCTCCACCCGCGCCATCACCGCACTCCAGGGCCAGAGCTATGAGGCGATTGCCCATGAGGTGATGCATCCCTTCATCGGCGGCGCCATTCCCGAAGCTGAGCTGAAGCGGATGATTGCCGAGGCCTATGCCAGTTTCGGCCACCCCGCGGTCGCGCCGCTGAAGCAGCTTGACGATAATCAATGGCTGCTCGAACTCTTCCACGGCCCGACGCTGGCCTTCAAGGACGTGGCGATGCAATTGCTGGCCCGCCTGATGGACTGGGCGCTGGCCAGGCGGCACACCCGCGCCACCATCGTGGGCGCTACCAGCGGCGATACCGGCGGGGCGGCGATCGAGGCCTTCAAGTCTTCGCGCCATGCCACCGTCTTCATGATGCATCCGCATGGCCGCGTCTCGGAGGTGCAGCGCCGCCAGATGACGACGGTGGACAGCCCTTCGGTTCACAACATCGCCATCGAGGGCAACTTCGATGATTGCCAGGCAATCGTGAAGGCGCTGTTCAACGATCTCGCCTTCCGCGACAGGGTGGGGCTTGCCGGTGTCAACTCCATCAACTGGGCGCGCATCATGGCGCAGACGGTTTACTACGTCACCGCCGCACTGTCGCTCGGCGCGCCGGGCCGTTCTGCCAGCTTCTGTGTGCCGACCGGGAACTTTGGTGACATCTTCGCCGGGCTCGTGGCCAAGCGCATGGGCATTCCGGTGGACCGGCTGCTGATCGCCACCAATGTGAACGACATCCTCGACCGCACCCTCAGGACCGGCCGCTATGAGCAGCGCGGCGTCCGCGCCTCGACCAGCCCGTCCATGGACATTCAGGTGTCGAGCAATTTCGAGCGCCTGCTGTTCGAGGTCTATGGCCGCGATCCCTATGCAGTGCGCCAGCTCATGGCCAATCTCGCTCAGTCGGGCAGCTTCACCATCGGCAACCGCGAACTTGACCAGATCCGTCATGAATTTGGTTCGGGCGCCACGGACGAGGCCGAAACCGCAGCCACCATCCGGGAAACATTGGCCACCACCGGCGAACTGCTCGATCCGCATACGGCGGTGGGCTATGCCGTGGCGCGCAAGGCGGAGGCTTCGCACAGCCCCATGGTGACGCTTGCCACCGCGCATCCCGCCAAGTTCCCCGATGCGGTCGAGACGGCGTCCGGCATCCGGCCCGGCCTGCCGCCCCGGCTTGCCTACTTGATGGGGGCCAGGGAACGGTTCACAGTGCTTCCGAACGATGTGGGCCGCGTGCGCGATTTCATCCTGTCGCAGCATATGGCCTGAGCCTCAAGAGAGTTCGCATGAGTGTCGAGATCACCCGGCTTCCCAACGGCATCCATGCCGTCACCCATCACATGCCGCATCTTGAAACGGTGGCACTCGGCATCTGGGTGAAGGCGGGCGCCCGGGATGAGCGGGCGGATGAGAACGGCATCGCACATTTCCTCGAGCACATGGCCTTCAAGGGCACGCCGCGCCGCTCGGCCCGTGCCATCGCTGAGGACATCGAATCGGCAGGAGGCGAGATCAATGCCGCGACCGGCATGGAGACGACCACCTATTATGCCCGCGTTCTCAAGAAGGACTGGGCGCTGGCCCTCGACATTCTGGCTGACATCTTCACCTCGCCCGAACTCGACGAAGAGGAACTCGAGCGCGAGCGGGACGTGATCCTGCAGGAAATTGCCGCCGCACATGACCAGCCCGATGACCTCGTCTTCGATCTCGCACAGGCCGCGAGCTTCGGCCAGCACCCGCTGGGCCGCTCCATCCTCGGCACGCAGGAACTGATCAGCGGCGTGACGCGCCAGCAGATCCTCGACTGGCGGAACCGCAACTACTGGGGCTCGCGCATC
>JBIIGF010000070.1:0-7193 GCA_044236665.1 Aestuariivirga sp.
AACGGCCACAAGATCACGATCTTCCTTGAGGAGGCGGGTCTTCCTTACGTGCTGCATTCCGTGGATATCGGCAAGGGCGAGCAGTTCCGGCCGGAATTCCTGGCAATTGCGCCCAACAACCGCATCCCCGCGATCATCGATACGGCGCCTGCCGATGGCGGAAAGCCCGTATCGCTGTTCGAGTCCGGCGCGATCCTGCTTTATCTGGCCGAAAAGACGGGCAAGTTCATTCCGGATGACATGCGCGGCCGGGCGCAAGTGCTGCAATGGCTGTTCTGGCAGATGGGCGGGCTTGGTCCCATGTCCGGCCAGGCCGGCCACTTCCTGATCTATGCGCCGGAGAAGATTGCCTATGGCATCGAGCGCTATACGAAGGAGGTGAACCGCCTCTATGGCGTCATGAACCGCTGCCTTGCGGACAGGCCCTATCTGGCGGGCGATTATTCGATTGCCGACATCGCCTCCTATCCGTGGGTGGTGCCTTATGAGCGCTATCAGCAGACGCTCGAGGATTTTCCCCATCTGAAGCGCTGGTTCGAGGCGATCAGGGCCCGGCCCGCCGTTCAGAAGGTCTATGCGGCGGTTCCCGCCTCTTACGCGAAACCGATGACGGATGAGGAACGCAAGGTGCTGTTCGGCCAGACGGCCAAGCCCTGACCTGACCGGGGCTGCCGCCCCGGGCGGCGTCGAGGGGGCCTTGACCTTGCCGGGCGGCTGACGCATGTTGACTTGGAAATGACCAACCGCCCCGCCACCGCCGCCATTTGCGGCCTCATTATTTGCAGCTAGCTGACATCCGCTGGCTGGGCGCCGCTTGACCTCAACACAAGATGAAGCGAACCCGGGCCGGCAAGCCTGAGGATCGACATGTCTTTGCGCCTCTACAATACGCTGACCCGCACCAAGGAAGACTTCACGCCCTTGGACCCGAAGAATGTGCGCATGTATGTCTGCGGGCCGACGGTTTATGACTATGCCCATATCGGCAATGCGCGGCCTGTGATCGTCTTCGATGTGCTGTTCCGCCTGCTGCGCCAGCTCTATGGCGCAGATCATGTCACCTATGTCCGCAACATCACCGATGTCGATGACAAGATCAATGCGCGGGCCCGCGAGGAGGGTATTTCGATCCGCGAACTGACGGAGCGGACAGCACAGCAGTTTCACGCCGATATCGCCGCACTTGGTGTTCTGCCGCCCACCGTCGAGCCACGCGCCACCGAGCACATCGCCGAGATGATCGCCATCATCGAGAAGCTGATCGTCAACGGCCACGCCTATGCGGCGGATGGGCATGTGCTGTTCAATGTGCCCTCCATGGCGGATTATGGCCAGCTCTCGCGGCGCTCGCTCGATGAGATGCTGGCGGGGGCGCGCGTCGATGTCGCGCCCTACAAGCGCGGCGACATGGACTTCGTACTGTGGAAGCCGTCCGATGCTGAAACACCTGGCTGGGACAGCCCGTGGGGCCGTGGCCGCCCGGGCTGGCACATCGAATGTTCGGCCATGAGCTGGAAGCATCTGGGTGAAGTCTTCGACATCCACGGCGGTGGCATCGACTTGGTGTTCCCGCACCACGAGAACGAGATCGCGCAAACGCGCTGCGCCTTCGGGCACAACGTCATGGCCAATGTCTGGATGCACAACGGCTTCCTGCAGGTCGAAGGCCAGAAGATGTCGAAGAGCCTTGGCAACTTCCTCACCATCAATGAACTGCTGGCCGACTGGCCAGGAGATGTGCTGCGCTTCAACATGCTGCGCACCCATTACCGTCAGCCGATCGACTGGACACTCAAGAGCCTGGAGGAAAGCTGGCGCACGCTGGAGGGCTTCTTCAACAATGCGGGCGCCGTTCATGCCGAGGCCGGCAGGATCGCGGCACCCGTGCTGGAGGCGCTGACCGATGACCTGAACACGCCCAAGGCCATCGCCGAGCTGCACGCCCTCGACCGGCCGGGGGCGCAGAATGCGCTGGGCGAGACGCTGAAGGCGCTGGGCTTCACCGGCAATCTGGCATCTCCCAAGGCGGAAACAACGGTTGACGAGACGGCCGTGAAGGCGCTGATCGCGGCGCGGCTCGACGCCCGCAAGGCCAGGAACTGGGCCGAGAGCGACCGCCTTCGCGATGAGCTTGCGAAACTCGGCATCGCCATCAAGGACAACAAGGATGGCACGACGAGCTGGGAGGTGAAGCGATGAGAGCCTTGCGTCCTGCTGATTGCCGCCCCCCGGCCTTCGCCGGAATGACGGGAGCAAGCCATGAGCGCTGACAGGAAATCCTGGCATGACAGCCTGCCGTTCCCCAAGCGCTGGCTTTTCTACATTGCACTCAAACTCATCGTGCTGGCGCTTGCGGTCTATCTGGCGCTGCATTGGCAGGGACTGCTCTGATGGCGCGTGAACGCATCTACATCTTCGACACCACATTGCGAGACGGGCAGCAGACGCCTGGCATCGATTTCTCGCTCGACGACAAGTTCATGGTCATGAAGCTGCTCGATACGCTGGGCGTTGACTATATCGAAGGCGGCTATCCGGGTGGCAACCCGATCGACACGGCGCTGTTCGCGGAGGAACGCCACAGCAAGGCCGTCTTCACCGCCTTCGGCATGACCAAGCGGGCCGGGCGCTCGGTGTCGAACGATGCCGGGTTCCAGCAATTGCTGCAGGCGAAGTCCAAGGCCGTCTGCTTCGTGGCGAAGTCGTGGGACTATCACGTGCGGGTCGCGCTGGGCTGCACCAATGAGGAAAACCTCGAGACCATCGAGCAGTCGGTTGTGGCGGCCAAGGCCGTGGGCAAGGAAGTTCTGATCGACTGCGAGCATTTCTTTGATGGCTACAAGGCCAATCCAGACTACGCGCTGTCCTGCGCCGAAACGGCCTACAGGGCGGGCGCGCGCTGGGTGGTGCTGTGCGACACCAATGGCGGCACCATGCCCTCCGAAGTCTCGGAGATCGTCCGTGCCGTGACGAAGTGCGTGCCGGGCAGCCATCTCGGCATCCACGCCCATAATGACACCGAACACGCTGTCGCCAATTCACTCGCAGCGGTTGATGCGGGGGTACGGCACATCCAGGGCACGCTCAACGGAATTGGCGAGCGCTGCGGCAATGCCAATCTCGTCTCCATCATCCCGACGCTGGTGCTGAAGGAGCACTTCGCCCGGCGCTTTGAAACCGGCATCGATACGCAGCGCCTGTCGCAACTGACCCAGATCTCACGCGCCTTCGACGAGATGCTGAACCGCTCGCCCAACAAGCAGGCGCCCTATGTCGGAAAGAGCGCCTTCGCCACCAAGGCCGGCATTCATGCCTCCGCGCTTGCCAAGGAGCCGGAAACCTATGAGCACGTGCCGCCGGAATCGGTCGGCAACCGCCGCCAGGTTCTGGTGTCGGATCAGGCCGGGAAGTCCAACCTCATCGCGGCGCTACATCGCATGGGCATTGATGTGGCGAAGGAAGACCCGCGCCTCGACGATCTTCTGCGCACCGTGAAGGAGCGCGAGGCTGAGGGCTATGCCTATGACGGGGCGGATGCATCCTTCGAATTGCTGGCAAGGCGCGCGCTGGGCGGCGTTCCCAAGTATTTCGATGTGCTGTCCTTCCGCGTGATCGTGGAGCAACAGGGTGCGGCAACCGTCTCGGAAGCCGTGGTGAAGCTGAAGGTCGATGACCGCGTCTTCCTCAACGCGGGCGAGGGCAATGGCCCCGTCAATGCGCTGGATGTGGCATTGCGCAAGGACCTCGGCAGGTATCAGAGCCACGTCGCCGACATGGAACTCGCTGATTTCAAGGTGCGCATCCTGAACGGCGGCACGTCCGCCACCACGCGGGTGCTGATCGAGAGCCGCGATGGCAAGGGCAACCGCTGGTTCACGGTGGGTGTTTCGCCCAATGTGGTGGATGCCTCCTTCCAGGCGCTGTCCGACGCGCTGGTCTACAAACTTGTGCGCGACGGGGTATCACCCGACTGAGCGTCATGCGTGCCGCGTATGCGGACCATGTTGGACGGGGGTTTGCTTACCCCGGCGATAAGCGTCTAAACGGCTGGCATGTCGACAGCCGGTGAGGGCGGGGCTTCCCGCGGGATGAGCGAAGCCGAAAAGGGCGTGATGCTGGCTGTGATGGCGCATCTCGTCTGGGGCGGAATGGCCGTCTATTTCGGCTTGATCCGCTATATCTCCCCTGTCGAGATCGCGGTGAACAGGGGTGTGTGGTCGCTTCCCATCGCCATCGCCGTCGTCTGGTACCTGCGGCAGTGGAAGGATGTGTGGCGCGCCGTCGCAAGCCCGCGCAACCTCGCCATCCTGGCCCTGACCTCCGGCCTCATCGTGTTCAACTGGGGTTTCTATGTGTGGTCCATCGAAGCGGGGCGGACACTGGAATCGAGCCTCGGCTACTTCATCAACCCGCTGCTCAATGTGGTGATGGGCTACCTGTTTCTGGGTGAGCGCTTCACCCTGCCGCAGAAGATTGCGCTGGCGCTGGCCTCGGTCGCAGTGGTGATTCAAACCGTGGCGTTGGGCCATGTGCCGTGGCTCGGCCTCATGCTGGCATCGACCTTCTGCCTCTACGGCTTCCTGCGCAAGACCATTCCCGTCGGGCCGACGCAGGGCTTCCTGATCGAGGTGGCGATCGTCACCCTGCCGCTTCTGGGCGCGGAAGCCTGGCTGTTCTCGCGGGGGGAGGCGCTGTTCGGCTCCTCGACCTACAACACGCTGATGCTGATGGGCTGCGGCGTGATGACGGCGGCGGCCTTGATGCTGTTTGCCGCCTCGATCCGCCGTATCCGCTATTCGACGGCAGGGTTGCTGCAATACATCTCGCCGTCGCTGGTGTTCCTCACCGCCGTGTTTGTCTTCGGCGAGCCGATGAGCACGCTGAAACTCGTCTCCTTCATCATCATCTGGGTGGCGCTTGCCATCTTCTCGGCCGCGGCGCTGAAAGATGACTGGAACCGGCGGCAGGCCGCCGCCTGAGGCCTCACATCTTGTTGAGAAGCGGCTGGTCCGGCACCAGTTCGGGCGTCACCTTCAGGCGGTGCTCGAAGGCGCCGACCACTTCCTCGGCGCGGGTGACCACATCCATGCCGAATTCGAGGCCCTCGCGGATGAATCGTTCGGTGCGCATGTGCTCGAACAGTGTCACCAGCGGGTTCCAGTAACCATCGACATTGCACAGGATGATGGGCTTGCGGTGCTGGTTCAGCTGTGCCCAGGTGGAAATCTCCGCCAGTTCCTCGAGCGTGCCGAGGCCGCCGGGCAGCGCCACGAAGCCGGAGGCGCGGGCGAACATGGTCATCTTGCGCTCATGCATGTCGGCGGTGACGATCAACTCGTTGACATCGGTGAGCATCCGCTCCCGGTTGGCGAGAAATTCCGGAATGATTCCGGTAACATGGCCGCCGTTTTCCAGAACCGTGCGGGCCACTTCGCCCATCAGCCCGAGGCTGCCGCCGCCGTAGACGAGACCGATCCCGGCCTCTGCCATGGCCTTTCCGAGGATCCGCGCCGATTCCATATAGGCAGGGTTGCGGCCGTTGCCGGAACCGCAATAGACGCAGAGTTTGCGGGCTGGTGTCATGGGGCGGGGCTCCTTCCGAACGTGACTCGTCTCATCAAGCTTATCCCCCGGCGGCGGGGAAAATCCATTCGCAAATCTTTGCTTAAATTGAAACAGGGCCTTATGAAGGGCGTCAAACCTTCCTCGCTTGGGGGCGTTTCGCCTCTGGCCGGGTTAGATCAGGAACGGCAAGGACATGCAGAACAAGAACCCGATTTTGGTGCTCACCGGAGTTGCCATCGTGGCGGCAGCCGCCGTGGCGGGAATCACGCGCGACAAGTGGATGGGCCCCGAAACCCCCGCCGTGACGGCCGAGCAGACCACCGCCGCGACAGAACAGCCAGCGCCTGCGCAAGCGCCTGCCGCGACCACGGAGGCCCCTGCTGCGGCCCCTGAGGTGCCTGCCACAACACCGGAACCCGAGCAGCCTGCCACAGCAGCGGCTGAAGACCCCGCCGCTCCCGCAGCACCGGCTGAACAGCCCAGCCAATCGCAACCCGACACCAATGCCGCCGATGTTCCGGAAGTTCCGACCTTCGATACCGTCAACATCCAGAAGACCGGCGAAGCGGTGATCGCCGGGCGCGCCGAGGCTGGTGCCGATGTGATCGTCAGGCTCGATGGCACGGAAATCGGCCGGACCACGGCCAATGCCGATGGTGCTTTCGTGGTCGTGCCGGACAAGCCGTTGCCGTCAGGCAGTGGCGAACTGACCATCGAGGCCCTCGGCCAGGGCGAGAGCACGCCGCTCGTCTCCGAGCAGAGTGTCGCGGTGATCGTTCCGGCCGGTCAGCCCGCCGAGGCGCTGGTTGCGGTCGTGAGCCCCAATGAGCCGACCCGGATCCTGCAGAAGCCGGAACCGGCTGCCAAGCCTGCAACGCTGGTCAGCATCGATGCCGTCGATTACGACACGGCGGGCAACATCGTGTTCTCCGGCAAGGGCGATCCGGGCAACACCGCCCGGATCTACGTGGACAACGTCATGATCGGCGATGCCGCTGTCGGCGACGACGGACGCTGGACCTTCTCCGGCACGGCAGACATTGCGCCGGGCAACCACACCCTGCGCGTCGACGGCCTCGATGCCGAAGGCAAGGTTGTGAACCGCGTCGAGGTGCCCTTCTTCCGCGAGGAGCAGAACAAGGTCGCGGAGGCGGCACCGGCCGAGACCACTATTGCCCAGACCGAGCCGGCTGCACCGGCGGAGGAGCAGCCCGCCAGCCCGCCCGCAGCCGAAGCGCCGGCGGAAGTTCCGGAGGCCGCTCCCGCCACCGCGGACACGGCCGCACCCGCCCCGCCCAAGCAGGGCCGCGTGGTCATCCAGCCCGGCAACAATCTCTGGCACATCTCGCGCGTGCTCTATGGCAGCGGCGCGAAGTACACGATGCTGTACGAAGCCAACAAGGATCAGATCCGCGATCCGGACCGGATCTACCCCGGGCAGGTGTTCAAGACACCGGAGGTGGCCCCCAAGGCCGAAACCATCGACCCGAAGCGCCGCGATCCGCTGAAGCCTGAGGAAAGCGAGCCTGGCTCACCTTAGTTTTCCGCTTCGCTTGCGAAGTGCGGCTGACTATATGCATCAGTCATGAGCCGCAGAACGCCCCCGAGCACCGACAAGGCCGTCACGG
>JBIIGF010000071.1:0-7163 GCA_044236665.1 Aestuariivirga sp.
ACCGTGTCGCCGGGCCGGATCGACAGGACCGGTTTTGCATAAGGACCGTAGACATAGTGGTATTCACCCTGCACGGCCTTGTTCAGCAGGTGGGTTTTGCCCTCCCGGCCGCCCGATACGGCCTTCCGCCCCATATAGCTTTGCGTGAGCCAGCTCATCTTTCGTCACTCTCCCCTTTGCAACTGCGAACACCTTGGCGTGAGCGCGGGAACACTCTAGCGGAAACAATGCAGAATGCATGCCATTGTGCATCGCAATGTGGTCTTTCGTGCTGGTTTCCCGGCCCGACACGCGAGCTTTGTTCTTGACATGGTTTTTTTCAAGGTCCGATAGTGTTGTCCACATCAGGAGGACGCCCATCTCTTCGGCGCAGAGCGATCACATCAACGAACTCATCCGTGTCGCGGAAGGCGACCCCACGGAACGGGATCCGCTGATCATCGAATCCTGGCGGCGCTGTGTCGGAAATCATGGGCTGGACCCTGCCGTGATGCGCCCTGCCGTGATCGTCGAAGACCGCCGATTGCGTGAGCACCGGGACGCGATGGAGGAGTTGCTGCGCACCGCGCGCTTCGGCGTGGAGGCGCTCTACAGCCAGATCTCGGGGCTTGGCTATCTCCTGCTCCTCACAGACCAGAACGGGATTACCGTCGATTATATCGGCGACCCCGCCGTTTCGGAAAAGGCGCGTTCGGCCGGGCTTCACCATGGCTTTGACTGGAGTGAGACGCTGGTCGGCACCAATGGGGTGGGTACGACCATCGCGACGGGTGAAGCCCTGGTGGTTCACAAGAGCGATCACTTCGACGCCACGCACATTCCGCTCACCTGCACGGCTGCACCGATCTTCGACGCGGCGGGCAAGCTTGCCGCAGTGCTGGATGTTGCGGCGCTGACGTCGCCGGAGGAAAAGTCGAGCCAGTTCTTGGCACTGCAGATGGTGAAGAACTTCGCCCACAGGATCGAAACCGCCAACCTGATAAGGTCCTGTTCGCGGAGCTGGATCGTGAAGCTGACCTCCAACCGCGCTCTGGCGGAGGTCGACACGGAATACGTGCTGGTTCTTGATTCCTCCGGCAACATCACGGGGTTCAACAATCTTGGTGCCCGACTGCTCTCCGAGGAGTTTGCAACAGACTGGCGGAACACTGCCGTGCTTCTCGGGCGGCCGATCAGCGACGCCTTCGACTGCGAGATCGACAGCCTTACCCGATATGTGGCGTCTCACTCGATCGAAAGGAATGTCGTAAGGCTGCGATCGTCGGGGCGGAACCTCTTTATCCAGGTGGTGCCGCCCGCCACCATGCGCGTTCTGACCCCGGCAGCCCCGCCGGAGGAGAGCAAGCTGCCGCCAGCCCTGAAGGCCGTGGCGGGCGAAGAGCCCGTGATCCAGCGAAGCCTGCGCAAGATTTCCCGTCTGCTCAACACCAACATGAGCATTCTGGTGAATGGCGAAACAGGCACGGGCAAGGAGTTTCTCGCCAAGGCCATTCACCTGTCCGGCGCGCGGGCGTCAGGGCCCTTCATCCCGGTCAATTGCGCGGCGTTGCCCGAAAACCTGATCGAAAGCGAGTTGTTCGGTTACGAAAGCGGGTCCTTCACCGGGGCGCTGGCCAAGGGCAAGAAGGGCCTGATCCGCGAGGCGCATGGCGGAACCCTGTTCCTCGACGAGATCGGCGACATGCCGGTCAGTTCCCAGACGCGCCTGTTGCGGGTGCTGGCCGAGCGCGAAGTCCTGCCGATTGGCGGTACCCGGCCGCACGCTGTGGACATGCGGGTAATTGCCGCCACACACCGCGACCTGCTCGCCATGGTGAAGAGTGGCGCGTTCCGTGAAGACCTGTATTTCCGGCTCAATGGCGCCGTCATCACGCTTCCGCCGCTGCGGGAGCGCAGCGATCTTGCTGCACTGGTCGCCCGCCTGCTGGAAAGCCGCGCCTTCCCCGATGGCACGCCGCGCACCATTTCGGCCAATGCGCTTGGCATTCTCTCCTCGCACAGCTGGCCGGGAAACATCCGGGAACTGGTCAACGTTATCGATTTTGCCTGCGCGGTAGCCAGCAATCCGGAAATCGCGGTAGATGACCTGCCGGATGAAGTGTTCCGCCGCTCGCGGGACGATGCGGCCTCTGTCAGCGATGAGGACGCCGGGCGGGAGGGCCATCAGGCCGCTGCCCTGCGCGAGGATTTGCGCCGCGCCGGCTGGAACATTTCCGCCGCCGCGCGCCTCATGGGTGTGGACCGCACCACGCTTCACCGGCGCATGCGAAAGCTTGGCGTCACGCTGCCGCCGCGCATGCCGCAGTGATGCGGCAAGTGTGGCGCCACAGCTGTGGCGCCCGCTGCCACAGGTCAAACATCCCGGTACGGACGTTTCGCGGATGCACAAAAATCTTGTTGCGCCGCTTTTCTCGAAAACCGTGAATCCACTGCTGCAGTGCGCAGTTGGCACGTTAGTTGCGTCGGACTTGCAAAGTGCCTTTCAAGAGACATGGGTTCACATGGGAAAGTCCATCGGCATCATCGCCAACCCGGTATCCGCCCGCGACATCCGCCGCGTGATTGCCAACGCGACGGCGCTCCAGATCACAGACCGCGCCAACATCGTGCTGCGTGTCCTGTCCTGCGTGAAGGCCTGCGGGGTGGACCATGTCTACATGATGCCGGAAAACGGCGGCATCCGGCATCATGTCCGCCGTGGCATCGATCGGGCGGTGAACCAGGGGCTGAAGCATTTTCCCGAGATCGAATATCTCGACTACAAGATTTCCGGCACGGTCGAGGACACGCTCAAGGCCGCGCGCATGATGAAGGAGAAGGGTGTCTCCGCCATTGTGGTGCTGGGTGGTGACGGCACCCACCGCGCGGTGGTGACGGCCTGTGGCGATGTGCCGATCGCCGGCATCTCGACGGGCACCAACAATGCCTTCCCCGAGCACCGAGAGCCGACCATCACAGGCCTTGCCGTTGGCCTTGCGGTGATGGGCAAGGTACCGCCGGAGCACGCCTTCCTGCCCAACAAGGAAATTGTCGTCCGCGTCAATGACCACGAGGAGATCGCCCTGGTTGATGTGGCGGTGGTGACCGAACGCTATATCGGCGCCCGGGCCCTGTGGCGCACCGAGACGTTCCGCGAACTGTTCGTGACCTTTGCCGACCCGGAAGTGATCGGCATGTCGGCGATTGCCGGGTTGCTGACGCCGGTGACGCGGCTCGATCCCGGCGGCCTGCATGTGCGCCTTGCACCTGAGGACGAAGCGAGCATCGTGCTCGATACGCCGATCGCACCGGGCTACATGCGCGGCATCGGTATCCGCGACTATGTGCCGATGAAGCCCAATGTGAAGTACCGGCCCTCGATCACCGATGGCTCGATCGCGCTTGATGGTGAGCGCGAGCTTTCCTTCACGCGCGATGACGACGTGTCGATCGAACTGATCCCCAATGCCTTCAGGACCGTGAATGTGAGCGGCTGCATGCAGTATGCCTCGCGCCACGGGCTGATGCGGCTCAACCCTAGAACCAGCACTTAAACCATGGGAGGACTTAGATGACTGCTCCAAACAGCACGGCCGGGATATTCCCGCTGGACAAGCCAGGGCTCCTGCAGGCGTACCGCACCATGCGGACGATCCGCGAGTTCGAGGAGCGCCTGCACGCGGATTTCGCAAAGGGCGACATTCCGGGCTTCGTGCACCTCTATGCGGGCGAGGAAGCTTCGGGCACCGGCATCATGATGCATCTCGAAGACAAGGACCGCATCGCCTCCACCCACCGCGGCCATGGCCACTGCATTGCCAAGGGCGTCGATCCCGAAGGCATGATGGCTGAAATCTACGGCAAGGTGACGGGCTCCTGCCGCGGCAAGGGCGGCTCGATGCACATCGCCGACCTGTCGAAGGGCATGATGGGTGCCAACGGTATTCTCGGCGCCGGTGCGCCGCTGGTGTGCGGCGCGGCCCTTGCCGCGAAGTACCGTGGCGATGGCGCGGTGGCGATCTGCTTCGTGGGCGACGGCGCCTCGAACCAGGGCACCTTCCTCGAAAGCCTGAACCTCGCGGCGGTGTGGAACCTGCCGGCGATCTTCGTGGTCGAGAACAATGGCTATGCCGAATCGACGTCGCGCGATTACGCCGTGGCAGTCGATTCCTATGTGGACCGCGCGGCTGGTTTCGGGCTTCCCGGCGTGACCGTCGACGGCCTCGACTTCTTCGCGGTTTATGAGGCAGCCGGCGAAATCATCAAGCGGGCGCGCGAGGGCGGTGGCCCGGCGCTGCTGGAATGCAAGATGATCCGCATGTACGGCCACTTCGAGGGCGACCAGCAGACCTACCGTGCCAAGGGCGAGCTCGAGGACATCCGCGCCAACAAGGACTGCATCAAGATGTTCGTGCAGCGCGTGACCGAGGCGGGCGTCATCAGCCGCGGCGAACTCGACGCCATCGACCGTGAGGTGGTGAAGCAGATCCAGGATGCCGTTGCCTCAGCCAAGGCCGCGCCACTGCCCACCGCGGCCGACCTCGTCACCGATGTTTATGTCAGCTACTGATCTGAGGGAGAGATAAGCACATGGCACGCAAGATCAGCATGCGCCAGGCGATCAACGAGGCGCTCGACCAGGAAATGGCCCGCGATCCCTCAGTGATCGTGATGGGTGAGGATATCGTCGGCGGCGCCGGCGGCGAAGGCGAGGAAGATGCCTGGGGCGGCGTCCTCGGCGTCACCAAGGGGCTCCATGCCAAGCACCGCGGCAAGCTGCTCGACACGCCGCTCTCCGAGTCGGCCTATATCGGTGCGGCGATTGGTGCCGCGGCCTGCGGCATGCGGCCCGTGGCGGAACTGATGTTCCTCGACTTCATGGGCGTCTGCTTCGACCAGATCTTCAACCAGGCCGCCAAGTTCAAGTACATGTTCGGAGGCAAGGCCGAAACGCCTGTGGTCATCCGGGCGATGGTGGGTGCAGGCTTCCGCGCCGCCGCGCAACACAGCCAGATGCTCACGCCGCTGTTCGTGCATATTCCGGGCCTCAAGGTGGTGTGCCCGTCCAACGCCTATGACGCCAAGGGTCTTCTGATCCAGTCGATCCGCGACAATGATCCGGTGATCTTCTGCGAGCACAAGAACCTCTACGGCCTCGAGACTGACGTTCCGGCGGAATCCTACGCGATCCCGTTTGGTGAGGCGAATGTGGTGCGGGATGGCAAGCACGTCACCATCGTGACCTATGGCATGATGGTGCACCGTGCGATGGACGCCGCCGCGACGCTGGCCAAGCAGGGTGTTGAATGCGAGGTGATCGACCTGCGCACGCTCTCGCCCATCGACTGGGATACGGTGATCGACTCGGCCGAGCGGACCGGCCATGTGGTCTGCGTGGACGAGGCGAACCCGCGCTGCTCGATCGCGGCCGACGTGTCCGCCATGCTGAGCCAGGAATGCTTCAAGGCCTTGAAGGGTCCGATCCAGATGGTGACGCCGCCACACACGCCGGTGCCGTTCTCGCCGGTTCTCGAAGACCTGTACATCCCCTCGGCTGACGCCATCGTGAAGGCGGCGAACAAGTCGATGGGACGCTGAGAGACGCCTGACGCTTAGATTGAGGAATGAACTATGACTGATACCCGTATCGTGCCGATCGTCATGCCCAAGTGGGGTCTCTCGATGAAAGAGGGAAAGGTGACGGGCTGGCTTCTGGAAGATGGCTCGAAGATCAACCCGGGCGATGCGATCCTTGAGGTCGAGACCGACAAGATCGCGGGATCGGTCGAGGCGCATGAGGCCGGCGTGCTGAGGAGGCGCGTCGGCCAGCCCGACACCATCTACCCGGTGAAGACGTTGCTTGGCGTCATCGCCGACCCGTCCGTGCCGGACGCCGAGATCGATGCCTTCGTGGCGGCCTATGTGACGCCATCCTCCGAGGAGGACGAGGAAGATCAGGGCCCGAAGTTCGAGTTCGCCGAGACCGCCGCTGGCACGCTGCGCTATGCCAAGCGCGGCGATGGCGCTGAGACCGTCATCCTGATCCATGGCTTCGGCGGCGATCTCGACAACTGGCTGTTCAACATCGACGCTCTCGGCGAAGCCGCTACCGTCTATGCGCTGGACCTGCCCGGCCACGGCCAGTCCACCAAGAAACTGGAGAAGCCAAGCCTCAAGGCCATGACGTCGGCGCTTGCCGCCTTCATGGACAAGCTCGGGATTGGCAAGGCCCATCTGGCGGGACATTCGATGGGTGGTGCCATCGCCATGCAGATGGCCGCGGATCATCCGGAGAAGGTCAGGTCGCTGACCCTGATCTGCTCAGCCGGGCTTGGGCCCGACATCGGCTCCTATGTCGATGACTATGTCGCAGCCCAGGGCCGCAAGGACCTTAAACCCGTGCTCGAGCAGTTGTTTGCCGACAAGAACCTCGTCAGCCGCCAGTTGGTTGATGACGTGCTGAAGTACAAGCGGCTGGATGGCGTCGAACCGCTTCTGAAGGAGCTTTCCGCTGCGCTGTTCGCCGGCCGCAAGCAGCAGGATCAGCCGGGTGCGCAACTCGCTGGCAAGCTGCCGCCCACGCTCGTCATCTGGGGTAAGGAGGATCTCATCATCCCTGCCGCTCATGCCGCCAATTTGCCGGGCGCCAAGGTCCACGTCCTCGAGGGTGCGGGCCACATGGTGTTCATGGAGAAGGCCAGCGATGTGAATAACCTTATCAAGGCTCACATCGCTGGCGCGTGACCCTACCCATCCGATGCCGCTGACACGGCACAAGAAAGGAGGACCACAGATCACGGAAGCTTGAGACTTTCCGCGAGATACGGAGGCGCTGCAACGCCGCCGCATCTCCTGTTTGATCGACACAACAATGAAAATCAATGGGAGAAAACGCTGATGTTTTCGATACCGAAGAATGCCGTTTACCAGCGGATCAACCGCCGCAAATTCCTTGAACTTGGCGGCGGGGCCGCATCTGCTCTGGGCGTGGGTGGCATGACGCTGGGGCTAAGCTCCACCATCACCCGCAACAAGGTACAGGCCGCATCCTCCGATGATGCGAAATGGAAGCAGTATGCCGGATCCAAGCTGGTGTTTATGTCCGAAAACACCCCGCCATCCTTCGCCATCCGCGACAACATCAAGGCGTTCACCGACAAGACCGGAATCGAGGTGACCATCCT
>JBIIGF010000072.1:0-7159 GCA_044236665.1 Aestuariivirga sp.
CGTGCTGTATTATTCCGCCTGGGGCCACATGGAGCAGATGGCTTACGCCGCTGCCGAGGGTGCGCGTGAGGCTGGCGCCGAGGTGGATGTGAAGCGCGTTCCCGAACTGGTACCGGAAGATGTGGCGAAGGCGGCCTGGTACAAACTCGACCAGAAGGCCCCGATCGCCAAGCCGGAAGAACTTGCAAACTACGACGCCATCATCTTCGCCTGCGGCACCCGCTTCGGCACCATGGCCGCGCAGATGCGCAACTTCATCGACCAGACCGGCGGCCTGTGGGCCACGCAGGCGCTGGCCGGCAAGGTCGGCTCCGCCATGACGTCTTCCGCCACCCAGCATGGCGGCCAGGAATCGACGCTGCTCGGCTTCATTCCCACCATGATGCATCACGGCATGGTCGTTGTCGGCCTTCCCTATACCTGGGCTGGCCAGTCGGGCGTGGACGAGATCCGCGGCGGTTCGCCCTATGGCGCCACCACCATCACTGCCGCCGATGGCAGCCGCCAGCCCGCCGAGCATGAACTGGGCGGCGCCCGCTTCCAGGGCAAGCACGTGGCCGAAGTGGCCGCCAAGCTGGCGAAGAAGTAAGTTATCTCTCTCTCGACCGTCATGCCGGCGAAAGCCGGCATCCAGCTTTCGCCGCACCGTGGCATCTAAGCTGGACCCCGGCCTTCGCCGGGGTGACGGCTTAGCGGGTATATCTTACCCCGCTGCCTTCAGTGCTCTTGGCAGTTCCTCGGCAAGGATGCGCATGTCCTCCGCCGATCCGGCCGTGACACGGATGCAGCGGTTCAGCGGCGCAACCCCCGGCATTCGGACGAAGACGCCCGCTCCCACCAGCTGATCCAGCACGCGCTTTGCATGGTCACCATCGCGCCCGCAGTCGATCGCCACGAAGTTGGTGGCGGATGGCAGGGGAGTCAGCCCATTGTCACGCGCGATGCTGGCAAGCCCGGTGCGCGACTCTTTCACCCGCGCCACCACGCTGTTCAGATGGGCTTGATCGGCGAGCGCGGCGATGCCGGCCACCTGACCAAGCCTCGTGATGCCGAAGTGATTGCGGATCTTGTCGAAGGCCCGGATCAGTTCCGCATGGCCAACGCAATAGCCAAGCCGCATGCCTGCGAGGCCATAGGCCTTGGAGAAGGTACGGAAGCGCAGCACATGCGGATTGGACACATCGAGCGGCGGCAGCGTGCCCTCGGGCGCGAATTCGCCATAGGCTTCATCCAGCATGAGAAAGGCACCGTCCGGCAATTCGCCGATCATCCGCTGAACGGTCGCGGCATCCCACCAGCTTCCCATCGGGTTGTCCGGATTGGCGAAGTAGATGAGCCGCGCTCGCTCGCGCCGGGCCAGTCCGAGCAATGATTCCGGGTCTTCCCGGTCATTCACATATGGCGTGGTGACCAGCCTGCCGCCGAAACCGTTCACATGGAAATTGAAGGTCGGATAGGCACCAAGCGAGGTCGCCACCGTGACGCCCGGCTCCACGAACAGCCGTACGGCAAGGCCGTAGAGCCCGTCGATGCCTTCGCCCACCATCACGTTTTCCGGCGCGACGCCGAGATGCGCGGCCAGCGCCTGGCGGAGATCGTGGTTTTCCGGATCGCAGTATTTCCACGCCTCCGGTGCGGCGGCCGCGATGGCTTCAGCGACCTTGGGCGAGGGCCCGAAGACGCTCTCATTGGCCCCGATGCGGGCCCGGAAACGGATGCCGGTGCGCCGCTCAAGGGCTTCAGGCCCGACGAAGGGCACGGAGGAGGGCAGCGTCTCGACAACGGGCGTGAAGGGATATGGCATCAGATATATTTCCGCCAGTCATGCTCTTCGCGGAAGCCCAAGACCTCGCGGATCTTGCGGTTGGAGAGCGGGGCCTCGTTGCCCGTCATCTCGCGCTTGAGCGGGATCTGCGGGCAGTGTGTCTTCAGGAATTCGGGGGTGGATTGCCGGGTGGTGATCGTGTCATTCACCGCGTTGAACACCTGGAAGCCGAGCCCGTCCTTCTCGATGCACAGATGCACGATCTGGCCAAGGTCGCGTGCGTCGATGTAGCTCCAGGCATTGCGCTTCCGGCTCATCGGATTGTCGAGGAAGCCCCTGAACATTGGATACTCATGGGGCTCGATCACATTGCCGATGCGCAGCGCATAGATATCCGCGCCATAGCGCATGGCGAAGGCCTTGGCCGTCTTCTCGTTCACCAGTTTCGAGAGACCATAGGAATCCATCGGATCGATGTCATAGTCTTCCTCAAGCGGGAAGTGGTGGTAATCCTTGTCGCCTTCCGCGAAGCAGACGCCATAGGTCGTCTCGCTGGACGCGATGATGACCTTCCGGACGCCAAGCTTCATTGCCGCCTCGATCACATTGTAGGTCGAGATGGTATTGGCCGCGAAGGTCGTGTTGTCGGGCTGGATCAGCACGCGCGGAACGGCGGCGAAATGCACCACTGCATCCGGCGCCTGCGGTGTTTGCCCAGCGTCGAACCCTCCGAAACCGTAATGTGTGGTCAGTGCGTTGAATACCTGGCCGGAATCGGTCACGTCGGTGATCAGCGTGTTGACGCCCGCGCAGTCGAGTGGCTTCAGGTCAAGATTGAGAATGTCGTAGCCCCTGGCCTTCAGCCACGGAACCACATGCCTGCCGGCCTTGCCGGACCCCCCCGTGAAGACGATGCGCTTTGCCACTGCATGTTCTCCTGAAATGCATTCGTCTGTGTGTTAGGAGAGCCGCCGCGGGCTGGCAAGGGGCGGGGGTGCATGCGGCCTCGCTGCCGTCCACCGCGCCGCGCCCTGTTGCGGGCGTGCTGTCCCGGTTGTGTTTTCGCGCAGATTGTTGATCTGAGAACTATTGGCCGGGGCTGTCCCGTGTATATGTCGCGCGACGAAATGAGGGGGCCCCCAATGACGCCAGCGAATGTGAAAGCCATCGGAATTGCTGCGGTGCTGTCCGCCCTGACGCCGCTTCCGGCCTTTGCCGCCGATGCCATGGCTCCGGTGGAGGGCAGTGACTGGACCTTCACCGCCGCGGCTTATCTCTGGGGCTCCGGCATCAGCGGCAAGTCTGGCGTGTTCGGCCTGCCGCCGCAGGAGGTGGACCTCGGCTTCGGCGACATTCTGGGCGATCTCGACTTTGCCTTCATGGGTCTGGCCGAGGCGCGCAAAGAGCGCTTCGTACTGGGCGCTGATCTGACCTACACCAATGTCGGAAGCACAGTCAAAAATCCGCGCAAGGCGGAAACGCTGCTCATCAACAAGGTCGACGTTGACACCACAAGCTGGATGGTGACCGGATTTGGCGGCTACACCGTCGTCGACACTGACGTGGTGCGGCTGGACGCGATTGCCGGCGGCCGGCTCTGGTCGGTCAATTCCGAATTCACGCTCAAGAGCGAGTTTCCGGTCATCGACGGCCGGTCCAAGTCGGACGGTGCCACCTGGGTGGATCCGCTCATCGGCGCCAAGGCCCGGATCGATGTGGCGACCGACATCTATATCTCGGCCTGGGCGATGATCGGCGGTTTCGGCGTCGGCTCCGATCTGATGTGGGACGTGATGGCCGGTGCCGGCTATGATTTCACAGAGCATCTTTCAGTCTTCGCAGGCTACCGCGCGGCAAGCGTCGACTACAGCGATGACGGGTTCGTCTACGACATGGTCCAGCAAGGGCCGGCGCTGGCGGCGGTGCTGCGTTTCTAGCCGCGCCCGGCGCAACCGCTGCGGCAGGCCCGGGGCTTGGCGTTCCGGGCCGCATTTTGTTTGCCACCGCTGATTCCGGCGTTTCCCATGTCATCGAAGACCGACTATAAGCCTTCGCTGGGAGGATGGAGTCCATATTGAAATCATTTCGCTTGATCATTGCCCTCTGCGCCGGCCTCATGATCTCCGCCTGTGCAGGCCCGACCGTCGAAGCCCTGCGCGATCCCGTGCCGGAGCCTCTTGTCACACGCTCGGCTGTGCCGGGCTATGCGGGCATCCGCTACTGGGGCGACAATGGCGAAGGGCTGCCGCCCAATGTCGTGGCGGAGATTGCCGCCCAGCAGAAGGCCGCAGGCTACCATCCGACCAACCGCGCCTATCTTGCCGTGTCCGGTGGCGGCAGCAACGGCGCCTTCGGTGCGGGCATTCTGTTCGGCTGGACGGCGTCCGGCAAGCGTCCGGAATTCACCGTCGTCACTGGAATCAGCACCGGCTCGCTCATCGCGCCCTTCGCCTTTCTGGGCCCGCCCTATGACGAGCAGCTGAAGGCCGCCTATACGCAGATATCGGGCGAGGACATCTATCAGAAGAAGAGCGTGCTGCGCATACTGGGTTCGGACTCCGCGGCGGATAACTCGCCCTTGCGCCAGCTCGTTGCCAAATACGTGACCGACCAGATGGTGTCGGACATAGCGCGCGAGCACAACCGTGGCCGGCGGCTGCTCGTCGGCACCACCAACCTCGATGCTGAGCGGCCGGTTGTCTGGAACATCGGCACCATTGCCGCAAGCGGCGTGGCCGGCCGCAAGGAACTGATCCAGGAAATCCTCGTCGCCTCCGCCTCCATTCCCGGTGTCTTTCCGCCCGTCAACATCAAGGTGGTGGCGGACGGCAAGACCTATGACGAGATACACGTCGACGGCGGTACGGCGAACCAGGCCTTCATGTTCCCCAGCACCTTTTCGTTCAGGCAGTCGGACAAGAAACTGCACCCGGGCGAAAAGATAAGCCGCACGCTCTACGTCCTGCGCAACGGCAAGGTCACGCCGGAATACAGTACGGTGAAGCCGAAGCTTGCCTCGATCGTGGGGAAATCAATCAGTACGCTGATCAAAACGCAGGGTATCGGCGATCTCTACCGGATGTACGCCAACGCCCAGCGTGACGGCATTGCCTTCCGGGCGGTGTGGATACCGCCGAGCTTCACCATGAAGGAGCCGAAACCCTTCGACCCGACTTACATGAAGGCGCTGTTCGACCTGGGCTATGAGATGGGCCTGAAGGGAATTCCGTGGGAAACCCAGCCGCCCTGACGGCGATGGCGTTCAGCACGCTGTGCGTCATGGGCTGGGCGGAGCGCACCTTTGCACTGCAAGCGTGTGCTGCCCAGTGAGGCAATATTCATTGCGTTCTTTCCTGCATGGGAAATATCTGTTGCGCTGACCGTGGATTTGCGCCACGTTTTTTCCAGCGGGCCGTCAGAGCCCGGTTCGCATGAGGGAGGTGCCGGTGCCGCTTCTGGAAGTGCGTAAGGTCTCGAAGAGCTTCGGCGCGATCCGCGCGCTGAGCGATGTGAGTTTCGCCATCGAACCGGGACAGGTTGTCGGCCTGATGGGCGACAATGGCGCCGGAAAATCCACCATGGTGAAGCTGATTGCCGGCAACTTCCCGCCGAGCGAGGGCGATGTCGTGGTCAACGGCGAAGTGTGCCACTTTCACAAGCCCATCGAGGCGCGCGCCAGGGGTATCGAGGTCGTCTATCAGGACCTCGCCATCGCCGACAATCTGACCGCGGCGCAGAACGTGTTCCTCGGGCGTGAACTGACCAAGGGCGTGTGGCCGTTCCGCGTGCTGGACAAGCAGGCGATGATCGACAAGTCGGCCGAGCTCTTTGCCGAACTCAAGTCGGAAACCCGCCCGCGCGACCTGGTGCGCAAGATGTCGGGCGGCCAGCGCCAGGCCGTCGCCATTGCCCGCACCCGCCTCTCCCAGGCACAACTGGTGCTGATGGATGAGCCGACGGCTGCGATTTCGGTGCGCCAGGTGGCCGAAGTGCTGGAACTGATCCGCCGCATGAAGGCGCAGGGCGTCGCTGTCATCCTCATCAGCCACCGCATGCCCGATGTCTTCGCCGTGTGTGACCGCATCGTGGTTCTGCGCCGCGGCACCAAGGTGGCCGACAAGCACACCCACCAGACCTCTCCGGAGGAAATCACCGGCCTTATCACAGGAGCAATCCTTGAAGCCTGAGCCTGCCGCCAAGCCCGAGACCGGCCATGCCGCGATCTCCGATGTCGTCAAGCACCGGGAGCAGTCGCTCTGGCAGCGGGTGGTGGGGGCCCAGGCTTTCTGGGTTACCGTTGCGCTCGGTCTGCTCGTGGTGCTGATGGCCCATTACGAGCCGAGCTTCGGCACTGTGGACAATGCCGCCAACATCACCCGCAACTTCGCGCCCTTCGGTATCATGGCGCTCGGCATGACGGTGGTCATCATCACCGGCGGCATCGATCTCTCGGTGGGTTCCATCATGGGCCTCGTCGCCATCGTCGCGGGCGTGTTCCTCACATGGGAATACCCATGGTACGTGGCATTTGCCGCCGGCCTTGCCGCTGGTATTGCCTGCGGGGCGGTGAATGGCTTCTTCGTCGCCTATCTCAACATGCCGTCCTTCGTGGTGACGCTCGGCATGCTGTCGATCGCGCGCTCGCTTGCCGTGGTCATTTCCGGCAACCAGATGCTCTACAAGTTCGGCCCCGACGCGCCCATCGTGAAGGCGATCGGCCAGGCGAAGTTCCCGGTGCAGACACCGGGGGATGCGATCCCCGACTGGATTCCGCAGCTCTCCTCGCATTTCTGGGTGATGGTGGTCATGGGGCTGTGGGTCGGCTACGTCTTCATGTACAAGCCTTGGGGGCGGCATCTCTTCGCCATCGGCGGCAATGAGAACGCGGCGCGGCTCACCGGTGTGCCGGTCGACTGGATCAAGTTCCAGGCCTATGTCTTTTCGGCCTTCACCGCAGCGATCGCATCCCTCCTGCTGCTTGGCTACAATGGATCGGCGATCAATGCCATGGGGCAGGGCTATGAGTTGCGTGTCATCGCGGCCACGGTCATCGGTGGCGCCAATCTCATGGGCGGTGCCGGCTCTGCCTTCGGCGCCATCATCGGGTCGGCCTTCCTGGAGGTGATCCGCAATGCGCTGCTGATGGCGGGCATCGATTCCAACTGGCAGGGTGCCTTCGTGGGCGCTTTCATCATTCTCGCGGTTCTCCTGGGCCTCCAGCGCAGCGGCAAGTCCCTGATTGGCGCAACGCTGGATCGGGTCCTTCCCAGGCGAAGCCGTTAGGATCCCGAACTCACTGCGGGACAATACAACGGTGAGCAAACAACAAAGGAGGAAGTCTCGATGAAGAAGTTCCTGATGACAGCTGCGGTGGCGCTGGGCGCAATGACCATG
>JBIIGF010000073.1:0-7138 GCA_044236665.1 Aestuariivirga sp.
AGCGCGCGCCGATCATCACGCCGAGCACGATATTGGCCGGGATGAGCACGACGGCCGGCGCCGCGCCGGACACGAGGCCGGACAGTTCCAATGCCGCACTTGCCAGCATCGGACCGAGGATCAGCCCGGCTGGCACCTTCAGCCATTCGAGCGTAAAGCCCGCCGCCGAGGATACCGCGATGAGCAGCAGGATATCCGAGATCTTCCCCATCTCGGCGGGGAAGGCATGGAAGCCCTCGGGCGGTGATAGCCACGCAATGAGCGATGGCAGCGCCGCCACAAGGAAGAACAGCCTGATGCACTGGGCGATGGTCACCCGCCGCATGTCTGCCTTGGTGGCGCTGGCCAGCAGCAGCACGAGCGACAGCGCCCCCGGCAGGCTGGCGAACAGCGCCGTCGGCCCATCCCACCTGCTGTACCTCACGTAGTAAGCGGTGCAGGCCCAGGTGACGGCAATGACGGTGACTCCAAGAAAGGCAATGGACAGCGGCCATTGCGCCGCGCGCTCGACCGTCTCCCAAGACACGGCCGTGCCGGTCTGGATGCCAAGGAAAATGAAGGCGAGCGCACGCAGCCAATCCGGCATGCCAACCCGCACATGCAAAAAGATCGCGGCGATTGCCGCCATCATGCTGCCCGCCAGCCACGGGGCGGGAATGCCCAGAGCCCAGAAGGCCAACCCGCCCGCCGTGCCGATCAGCAGGCCGCGCGCGGTATCACGCAGCCCGGGCTGAAAGAACCGCATCGGCGAATTCGGCAAAGCCATGGCCGCCTTCGCCCGCCGTCACATAGCGCGGCAGATGGGCCATGAGTTTCGCATAGGGCCTGATGTTGGCAACCCCGATGCCGAGCGGAAACACCGCAAACATCGGCGCGTCATTGGGGGAGTCTCCGCAATAGGCGATGCGCGCCAGATCGCGGTCGACATCCATGCCGAAGCTGTCCGACAGGAAGCGGCGGCTCATCGTCAGCTTGTCATGATTGCCGAACCACGCATTCACATGGATCGAGGAGACCTTGGCGGCGGCGCCTTCAGCATGGAAGGCCTCGGCGATCTTCTGCGCCGTCGCAAGCGGCAGTGGCGGCACATCCTCGCAGAAGTCGATGGCGACGTCGATCTCGCGGTAGGCCTGGTCGGAGGCGATGGCCGTACCGGGGAACGCCTTCAGCACCTGTTCCGCAATGGCCCAAAGCCTCTTCGTGTTGGCACGGCGTTCACCGGCGGGCTGGGCATAGACGCGGATCATCTTCTTTGCCGCCTCGTCGTAGCGAAAATAGAAGGCGCCGTTCTCGCCCACCACGCCATCGACCGGCCACTGCCGCGCAATGAGATCGCACCAGCCGGCCGGACGCCCGGTGATCGGCACCACACGGATGCCGGCACGCTTCAGCCGCCACAGCGCATCATAGGCCTCCGCCGGAAGCCTGCCGTGGAGTGTCAGCGTATCATCAATGTCTGTAAGAACGGCGGCAATGCCCGCCAGCAGGTCGCGCGGCGCATTCGTCAGAGGTTGCATGGTCATGTGAGGGTCGGCCTGTCAGGAGCATAAGGGGACAGCAGCGCATCGCGCGTGCCGGTGAGAAGTTCGGTGGCGGCAAACAGCCCAAGCGCCGGGGCCAGCGTCACGCCGGAATGGGTGACGGCCGCATAAAGTCCTGCCCGGTTGCCGAAACGGCCGACCGCTGCAAAGCCATCGGCCGGTGTCGGGCGGTAACCGACAGTAACGAAATCGAGGCCCAGCCCCGCAGCCCCCTTCACCATCGCTTCGACCTTGGCCTGCAGATCCGCCGCGAGGCCCTGCGCATCGCCGTCAGGGTCGGCGCCCGCGAAGTCGGTGCCTGCAACGAGTCTGCCCTCCGCCGTCTGGCGGACATGGAGGCCCGGCGTCATCACGAGGCCATTCAGCAGTTTGGGCGCGGGCCGCGAATGCGAGAGCACGCCGGCGGGGGCACTCATGGCAAACGCAATTCCCACGCTGTCGAGCAAGGCGGCTGATGCCGCGCCCGCCGCCACGACGGTTTCATCGGCATGGATGACGCCGTCATCCGTCATCACCCCTGTGATGCGGCCATGCTGCTCTGCCAGCCACTTGACGCGGGTGCTGGCAAGAAGCTGAGCGCCCAGCGCCCTCGCCGCAGCCAGCAGGGCTTCCGTAGCCGCCAGCGGCTCCACCATGCCCTCGCCCGGTACATGGTAGCCATGGTCCGGAACGGTGGTGAGGTTCGGCTCGATTGCAAGGATCTCGGCGCGGCTCACACGTCGGATGGGGTGGCCCCAGGCCGCGCGTTCGGCCGCATAGGCATGGAGTTCCGACTCCGGCAAATCCCAGATCAGCCCGCCGCACCAGTTGATGGCGAGTGCAGGAACATCGCCCGCCAGCCTGTGCCACTCGGCAATCGAGCGCTGGCGGAGGCGGAAATAGGGCTCCGGGTTGCCCCAGCTGGCGTTGATCCACGCCCAGCTGTTGCGTGTGGCAAGCCCGCCCGGCTGTTCCGCCTCGATGATCGTGACCTGAGCCCCGGCCCGCGCCAGATGCCACGCGACCGAGGCCCCGATGATGCCGGAGCCGATGACGATGACGCGCTTGGCCGGACCACCTGCCATGGGTTCAGAACTTCACGCTGGCCGCGCCCTTGGTGTCGAGCATGGCACGGGCCTCGTCGGCGCTTGCGATGTCGATCGACAGCTCTTCGAGGATGTGGCGGATCTTGGCCACAAGCGCCGCGTTCGACGGCGCAAGCTGGCCCTTGCCGAGATAGAGATTGTCCTCAAGCCCCACGCGGACATTGGCGCCCATGGTGGCGGCCATGGTGGTGAAGGGCAGTTGGAAGCGTCCCGCCGCCAGCACCGACCAGTGGTACTGGTCGCCGAACAGGCGCTCGGCGGTTTCGCGCATCATCAGCACATTCTGCGGGTCGGGGCCGATACCGCCCAGAATACCGAAGATCGTCTGCACGAAGAGCGGCGGCGTCACCAGCTTGCGGTCGAGGAAGTGGGCAAGCGTATAGAGGTGGCCGATGTCGTAGCATTCGAACTCGAAGCGCACGCCATGGCCCTTGCCCAGCCGCTCGAGGATCTTCTCGATGTCGCCGAAGGTGTTGCGGAAGATGAAGTCCTTGGAGTTTTCGAGATGCGCGCGCTCCCACGGGTGCTTGAACTCGTTGTAGCGGTTCAGCATCGGGAACAGGCCAAAGTTCATGCTGCCCATGTTGAGCGAGGTCATCTCGGGCGAGAAGGCCTCGGCCGCCGCGATGCGCTCATCGATGCTCATGCCCTGGCCGCCACCGGTGGTGATGTTCACGATGGCATTGCAGGCCTGTTTGATGCGCGGCAGGAATTCATTGTAGGTGCCGGGGGTGGGCGAAGGCCGGCCGTTCTCGGGGTCGCGGGCGTGGAGGTGGAGGATGGAAGCGCCAGCTTCCGCCGCTTCGATGGCCTGGGTTGCGATCTCGTCCGGCGTGACCGGCAGATGCGGCGACATCGAGGGCGTATGGATGGAGCCCGTGATCGCACAGGTGATAATGGTCTTTGACTTCTTGCGCACGATGGCCTCCCTCTGGTCCTGGTCATGAGGTTACCGACGCCGCCTTTCGGCGTCACGCGGAAGTTTGGGAGGGCGGCCATGCAAGTTTGCGGCAAGGCGCGGGGCCTAGCGTGGCGGACAGACTCACCAATCCGGCTTGTTTCCCATGCAGTCCATGATGCGCATCCTGATTATGGTGCTGTCCGGCGCCGCCGGCCTTGCCGCCATCTACGTCATCCAGGTCCCCGCCGCCGTGCCCAACGCCAAGGCCGTTGAGTTGACGGCGATCACCCTGCTGCTGGCGGCCACGCTGCTCAGCCTGGCGATGGACCTCTCCCGTCAAGCCGGTGCGGGCCAATCAGCAACCCGGGTGCCGGAGCCACAGGAGACCAGCCCGCCGATCGAGGGCCCGGTGCAGGGCGAAGTCACCAAGATCCTGAACCTGCTGCGCAATTATTCGGATGCCAATGTCAGCTTCTCGCGGGTGCTGGACCGCGCCAAGGAGGAACTGCCCGAAAGCCTCAAGGCCGAGGAGGTGCGGATCATCATCTCCTATCTGATGATCGAGAACGACAACATCCGGGCGCGCACCGCCAACCTGCAGGCCAATCTCGAAAAATCGCAGCAGCAGATCGAGCGCCTGAAATCCAACCTCGCCACCGCTGAGGCGCAGGGCCTGAGCGACCCGCTGACCGGCGTCAGCAACCGCCGCAGCTTCGACATCATCCTCGCCTCTCAGGTGGCGGCCCTGCGCAACAGCACGCAGCCGCTCTCTCTCATCCTGGCCGACATCGATCACTTCAAGGCCATCAACGACCGCTACGGCCACCCGGTGGGCGATGAGGTTCTGAAATGGTTCGCCAAGGTGCTGACAGCCAACCTCAAGGGCCGCGACACGGTGGCCCGTTACGGCGGCGAGGAATTCGCGGTGATCCTGCCGCAGACGCCGCTGGAGAACGCCTTCAAGATCGCCGCCCAGATCAAGGGCCAGCTCGAGTCGCAGTTCTGGCAGAAACCGGACGCACCCAACACCATGCTGCGCATCACCGCCTCCTTTGGCGTGGCCCAGCTTTCGCAGGGTGAAGGCACCAGCAGCCTCATCTCCCGCGCCGATGCCAAGCTCTACCAGGCCAAGGCCGACGGCCGGAACCGGGTGGCGGCGTAACGGCCCCCTCCTCTGCCTGCTGCACTGCAGCATAGTCTGGACATCCAGCACAACCCCATTGCCATGCCGTTACAGGATCGTCATAGTGACATGTCAGAGAATTAAGAAGCCGGGTTTCGCCGGACGGTACACTATAACTCATTCACGCGTTGGGCACTGGCGCCCCTCGCGAACACGGAGGAACGTAAGAAGATGAAGAAACTGACCTCGGCGCAGGAAATCATGCGCGCTGCCGCGCTCTCCCGCCGCACCCTTCTGAAGTCGGCTGTGGCGCTCGGCGCCGTTGGCCTCGCAGGCCCGCTCTATACCCGTAACGCGCTCTCCTCCTCGGGTGAGATCAACCTGCTGATGTGGTCGGACGAATTCCCCGACCCGGTGATCCCGAACTTCGAGAAGGCCACCGGCATCAAGGTGAACCAGACGCCGTTCTCGCAGAACGAAGAGCAGATCAACAAGCTGCAGGCCACGGGCGGCGAAGGCTTCGACCTGTGCCAGCCGACGCGCGACCGCGCACCGCAGTTCCAGGACCTTGGCGTCCTGGCGCCCTTCGACATGAACAAGCTGAAGAACATCGGCAACGTGCTGCCGTCAATGCTCGAAGCGTCCCAGAGCGTGTGGACCTGGGATGGTGGCCTCTACCACCTGCCGCATTGCTGGGGCTCGGAAGCCATCTCGTGGCGCACTGATCTCTACAAGGGCAATCCCGCTGACCTGAGCTACGGCTCGCTCTGGGCGGAAGACGTAAAGGGCCATGTGCAGGGCCGCCCGCACTCGTTGCTCCTCGGCATCGGCCTGTGGATGGACGCCACCGGCAAGCTGCCCTCGAACCGCATGATGGATGCGTTCAAGGACCCGGACTCGATGAAGAAGATCTACGACCAGATCCTGCCCTTCGCCATCGAGCACAAGCCGTGGATCAAGCAGTTCTGGGATTCAGCTGACAACACCAAGTCCGGCCTGATGGAGAACGACGTGTGGATCGGCCAGACGTGGGATGGCCCCGCCCTTTCGCTCAAGAAGGAAGGCAAGCCAGTCTCCTATCAGGCGCCGAAGGAAGGCGCCATCGCGTGGCTCGACGGCCTGTCCCTCATCAAGGCGGCCAAGAACGTCGATCAGGTTTATGCCTTGCTCGATTACCTGCAGACGCCGGAGGCCTCGGCCGCCGTTGCTGAAGGCTCGGGCTACAACCCGGTCGTTACCGGCGCCGACGCGCTGCTCTCCGACGTGGCCAAGAAGAACTTCCAGGAAGCCTTCCCCGGCGACGCGCTGAAGAACCTGTGGAACCGTCCGCCGGAGCCCTCGTGGTTCGCGGAAATCCGCACCCAGTACGCCGACAAGTTCAAGGCAGCCTGATACACACGGACTGACACTGTAACGAAGGAGCCAGCCCCGCCTCATCGGGGCTGGCTCTGTTTCAGGCGATCTTTGGCTCTACTTGCAATCCCATGCACTTCGTAGGAAATACGGGGCAGAGCCGCGCAGACACGGCCGAGAACCAATCGTTTAAGGGGTAGGGAGCGCATGAGCGCCGGCGTAGAACTTGACCATGTTACCGTCCGCTTCGGCCAGTTCACGGCTGTCGACGATGCAACACTCAACATTAAGGGCGGTGAGTTCTTCTCCTTCCTCGGACCTTCGGGCTGCGGCAAGACGACGATTCTTCGAACCGTCTCGGGTTTTCTTGATCCATCCCACGGCAAGGTGCGGATTGGCGGTCAGGACATGACCGGCATCGGGCCAAACAAGCGGCCAACCGCTCTCATCTTCCAGAACCTCGCCCTCTTTCCACTGATGACAGTGGCGGACAACATTACCTACGGCCTCCGCGTACGCGGCATGTCCAAGCGGGAGCGTATGCAAAAAGCTGACGAGCTCCTCGAACTCATCGCCCTCAATGGGCAGGGCCAGAAGCTGGTGAGCGAGTTATCCGGCGGCCAAAAGCAACGCGTGGCGATTGCCCGCGCCCTTGCCGTGCAGCCCAAGGTCCTGCTGCTCGACGAGCCGCTATCGGCGCTCGACCTCAAGCTCCGTCAGCACATGCGCAACGAACTCCGCGCCATCCAGCAGCAGGTCGGCATCACCTTCATCTACATCACCCACGACCAGGGCGAGGCCCTGACGATGTCCGACCGCATTGCCGTCATGTCGGATGGTGTGATCCAGCAGGTGTCGGATGGCAAGACAGTCTATGATCATCCGGATACCACCTTCGTTGCTTCTTTCGTCGGCGAAAACAACCCTTTCGCCGGCCGTGTCGTGACCGCTGATTCCGAGTTTGCAGTGGTCGAAACGGCCCATGGCGCCTTGCGTGGGCGCAATACAAAGGGCTTGAAGGCGGGTGAAAAGGCCATCCTGTTCGTTAGGCCCGAGTCGTTCAGGCTCGGGTCCGGCCATGCCGACACGACCATTACCGCCGAGACGCTGTCGTCCGCTTTTGAAGGCAACGCCA
>JBIIGF010000074.1:0-7076 GCA_044236665.1 Aestuariivirga sp.
AAAAAGTCAGACTGCCAGATGCTTCTTGGACGTACTCGTCTGTCAGGATTGCATGGAGGCACTGAGCAACCTCATCAGTGAAGATGTCTGTGGTCTTTGATTTTCCGGGGTGGGCGGCCTGATTGCCCCCTGAGTGTCATTGCAGAGTTATTGAGGATGTTGACGCTATTGGAGAAGGCTTTGTTGATACGTGTCAACATCGCGCCGGTGGCTGTCTTCCTCAATTCTCCGGGTGCCCGAAGGGCCTGAAATCGGCAGGCATCATGGTAATTGGGCGAATGATTGAGATGCCGTTGAAGGCGGTGCCGGTCTGGGTGGGGTAGTCCGCGGACATCGCGGCGGTGACCGCAGCGCTGGCCCTTGCAGCCAGCAACAAGTAATGGCCTGAAATGTGCCTGGGCAAAACTGCGAGCACCGCTGACAAAAGTTGCCAGGAAGAGTGACATGGTATTCGTCATCAGCCGTGGCTGTATCTTGTAGTTGCCACCTTGCCGAATCGGCTCCTGCTTGATTGCGTCAATCATGTCTTGCGGCCAAGCCCTGTTCATGCCGAACACAGGAAAGCTTGAACACAGCGTATCGTTATCGAGGCGTGTATCGCTTTCGGATGCGTCACGCCCGGAACACAGCTATGCGTTCAGCCTGTCGACCTGCCTTGCACAAGCAGTAACTTGTTCGCACCCAGTTCATCTGCGGCGATCGTATGCTGCAGCGCTTACCTATCCGCAAGATTATTGTTTCGAAATGTCAGAGGTGATCCTTCTACCGGCCTCGAGGACCTAAGACGGACTCCGGTGTCTGACGTGACGACGTAGCAAGTCAATGCGTCCAGCAGTTGGTACTTTCGGGATATCCGCCCTGTGAATCAGCCGAGCAGGACGCCGTTGCCTGCGCCATGCGCCAGCAGAACGACATTGTCGATCTGCCATCTGCTAGTGCGCTGAGGCGAGCGAGAGGGCGGATATGAAGCTGACGCCCGTCCAACTCCCTGCCAATTTGGCTCGCTACAACTGACGAAAAATGCATTCCTATGCGATAAGGCCACCGCAGGGTTCCACGGTGGCCTCAAGTTACAGTTTCACCACTGACTTACTTCAGTTCCTGGTACACTGTGTCCTTCTGAACCGGCCATGCCTTGATGTCCTTGGCGTCGAGATCCTGCGTCTTCATGTCAACGCGAGAGATGTTCAGGCTGCCGTAGGGGCGATAGTAGTAGGTCAGGTTCTGACTGTCTGCCACGACGGTATGCGTCGTGTAGTCGTACTCAGGATCCTTGCCCACCTTGAGCTTGGCCGCGGCCTGCTCTTCGGTGTCGACCATCGCGGAGCCCGGCGGAATGTCGAACATGTAGATCATGTTCCATGCTGCCTCGACCTTTGGGACCTGCGTCGCATACTCTTGTGCATACTGCGAGAAGAAGAAGGCCCGCAGGAAACGACTGGGGCTCGAGAAATCACCAGGCAAACCATGGAGGCCGCTGCCGATGCTCTGAGGCCCGAATGTCTCTCCCGCAAACACGCGGTTCGGCGCGCCGAAGGCTGAGAGGTTCACATAGGCGTTGACATTCTCGAGGTGCCAGGAGATCGGAGGGTCGTTGGTCATGGCGCCAACAGGGTTGTCGGTGATCACGAGATTGCCCTTGAGGTATTCCACCACGATGCTCTTGCCCTGGAGGTCGTGCAGGGTGACGTGAACACGCGGAACGCCATTGAAGGCCTTCAGGTCCGGTCCGCTGACGAATATCTTCGGAAGTCCTTCCTTCACCTCATCGGTCGTGGCGAAGTTGCTGAGGATATAGTTGATCAGCTGATAGCTTGCGATGCTGTTCTTGGCGTCAGCGCCCGTGGGGTTCTGGAACACGGCGGTGGTTGGCGCATACAGCATACCGCCCGTGAGACCCTTCTCGTTCATTCCGTCAATGATGACAGGCAAACCGAAAATGCGAGTTCCGAGGATCGCATATTTTCCCGTCCAGTTGAGTCCTGAACCATCGACACCATCAGGGCCGACACCTTTGTACTCATAGTTACGCGGTATCAGAGCCAGCTGCTCCTCAAGCGAGAAACCAAACTCAAATGTCCTCGCATAAACGAAGCTCTTGTCATCGTTCCGAAGAACGAAGCTGCTGCAGGCCTCGGCAACGCCGGGCGACAGAGCGATGCCTGCAGCGAGGAGCGCGCGAAGGGTGTTGGTGAGTCTCTTTGTCATTGGTGGCTTTCCTTGTTGCACTAAAAGTTACGAGTTATTTCTCGGGGAACAGGAAGGTCAATCCAGCGCGGACACCCCAGTCATTGGGGCCAACTCCGTCCTCAGTCACAGCCCAGTAGCGCGCGCCGGCGAACAGGGCGATCGGCTGCTTGTCGAAGTGCACGAGTTTCTGAATCTGTGCATTGAAGGGGACGGACCACTCCTGACTATCCCAGTAATAGGTTGATTCGGAATTCAGCGTGAAGGTCCAGGCATCCTTCGTCGTGTATGCGATGAAGGGTTGGAAATAGGCCTGGTTGATGTCTGTCTCGTCTCTGTCGCCGGCAAATGACCAGATCTGGTTAGCCAATATGCCAGCAGTCCAGGGACCGCCCTGCCATAGGGCCACGCCGGTTGGCCCTGCGCCCCACTTGTCCGGTCCGAGCAGCGGGTCCGAGGCGGTATGCAGATAGGCAATCGGGCCTACACCCCAGATGATGCCATGCGTCGGTTTCACGGGAGAAAGGAACAGGCTTTGCTGAGTGTTGCCGAGGCCGTACTGGTTGCCTGAGCCAGGGAGGATATCGTTCTGCGTAACAACCGGAAGAATGGTACGCGAGATCAGGTTCCAGTCCTTGTTCAGGTGGAATGGTATGACAGGCTGGACATTGACGTAATACTGATCGCCCTTTGCGTCCGGCCCGATGCCATGGTTCCAGTTGCCCTGAAAGGGCACGCTGATGAGATCGGCGACAGGGTTTGACAGCTTCTTTGCAAGATCCTGCGCGTTTTCCTCCGCCCATGCAGCGGCCGACATTGGAGCAAAAGCAATTACCGAAGCCAGCAGTTTACGGAGTGCGTTGCGCATGATTCCCTCAATCTGTTGCGGACCGACATATTAGATCAATACTACAGTTGTTTTCAATAACAACATGGTGCCGTTGCATCAATCTGCAATGATGAGAGCTGAGACTGGATGCCGATCTCGTGTACTGATCGTGATTTTCTAGATGTTCATGATGGTCATGCAGCAACTTCGCTGGTTCACCGCCGATGTATCTCGTCAACCAGGCGTGCAGCAGGTGTCGCTGTCATAACCTAAGCGGCGTGGTGCGGGGTGGGTGGTGCTGAATCGTGGGCCGAAAGGGGGGCACATCTCCCGAGAGAGTGCCCCCAGGTCGTCACGATGTACTTCAGTCCTCGCCTTTGCAGATGATCGGACTCGTTGAATTCGTCTGCCACTCCTTGAAGCACGCACTGTCAGCAGGCAGCGTAAGCGGCATGGCTTGATCCCATCGACGTTCGATTACCTTGTCATTCTGGCTTGTCCACACCGGCAGGTTCAGGTTTGTGCCGAAGTTCACCTGATAGGCGATGTCCTGATCGGCGGGCGCGAGACGTGGCGGGAAGAAGCCTTCCTCCGGTACCAGCGTGTAGAGTGCGCTCTGACCGAAGCCACCCTGCGCGCCCGTCGCATAATTTGCGACGAGGGTATAGGCCTGAGACATCTTTGCCATGGAGTACCAGATGAACATTCCGCGGTTGGACTCTTCTGGTACGAGGCCCTTCGGAATGGCAACTGGGCCGCCATAGTCCTTTGCACCATAGGCAACCGGGGCCAGGATCATGGTGGTGCGCTTCAGGCCATATATCTCGGTCACTTCCGGAATACGGGCTTCGTCATTCAGCACAACGGCGATACGGCCGATGTCAGTGTCGAACACGGGGAGTTCATTGCCGGGCGTGGCCCAGGCTTTCTCCGCATCGTTCAGGTGGGCCTTGCGGTAGACCCCCGCTTCGTTGCCATCATAGTCGAACAGAACGGCTGTCTGATGGTACTTGCCATCTGTCACTTCTGGCATGCTGAACAACAGGTAGGTCTTGTACTTCTTGGCGAGGTCGGAAGCCAGCTTGTAGCTCTTGCCATTCATGGGTTCTGCCAGCTTTGCAGCCGTGTCCTTGGTCACGGCCGCGCTGCCGATGAATGAGTTGAAAGGCAGAACGACAAGATTGTAGCCCTGCTGCGTTTCCGCTATCAGCTTCTCCACCGTCGCATGGTTTTTGTCGACCGCACTGTCTTCCGGCTTGTACTGCACCAGCAATGCCGAAACGAGTTCAGGCGTGGGGTTGAAGTTGCGGTCGAAATCCGGCCGGTAGAGATTATAATCGCTGTAGAGTTCCGGACGGCGGTGCTTCAGCCAGAAGTCACGTTGCGGGTTCGGCGCCTCGGTATTGATCGTCGCATAAGTGATCACGTCGACTTTTGGGTCTGACCATGTCGTGATGGGCGCTGCTGCCAGGACCTCGCCGCGGGTATTCCAGATCGCGGAGCCGCCCGGGGAGACCAGATCGGACTTGCCCTTCACCACTGTGTCAACGCCGGAAGAATCAGATGCAACGACGTTCACACCCATCCAGCCGGGAAGTGTTGCCATGGATCCGATGGTCGTATGGTCCTGATTGCTGCCTTTCTCCGCGCGGGGATTATAGAGGGACGCAACCGGATAGGCGATGATCTCAGCACCGCGAAGGGCTGGCAGCAGCAACGACTGCAGCTGGGAGTCGTCATAGCAAATCAGCATTGCGATCTTGCCCAGTTCGGTGTCGAACACCGGAAAGCCGAGATTTCCCGGCGCGCGGAAGATGTTGTCGTCGCCAACCGCGAGCTGGTTCTTGCGATACTTGGCGACAAAGCCTTTGGGACCCACCATGGCGGCGGAGTTATAGACGACGCCGGTGTCAGGGTCCTTCTCGATCAGACCATAGGCAATATAAATGTTGTTGGCTTCGGCCACCTTGCCCAAGACGTCTGATGCGATACCGGGAACGGTGTCGATGTTCGGTCCGGCATCCGCCTCTGTCAGGTAAAGAAAGCCCGTCGAAGCCATTTCGGAGAACACCACGAGCTTCGCCCCATTCTTGGCTGCCGTAGTGGCCATTTCAACCATCTTCGGAATGTTGTAGGCCTGATCCTTCGGGTGGAAGGTCGCTGTCGCAACCTTGATCTCCCTCGCTTCGGCGGGGGCCGCAGCATAAGCACCCAGCACGGCGGCTGCAGCCATCAGTGCGATCTTCATCTTCTTCATAATGTTCAGTCCTTTCGACTGATGTGCGTATCGTGAGGGCAAGTCTGTCAGTGTGAGGTCCAGCATAGACCGGCTCGAGGAACGCTGATTGACCTTCGTCCCGGCTCCTGCCCCAGAATTCCTGATAGCCTCTCCGGTTAAGGTACGGGCTGCCGGTCTTCCAGCTGTGCTGATAACCGATTTGCGGGCCAATCGCCGCCATCCGGGAGCGATAGCCAGGCTGGAGCTGCAGCACTGCCATGCCCGATAGTTCATTCGCATTCAGTGATGGCGCAACCCGAAGGGGGGCCAATGACCCACGATATCCGTTGATGAGCGTGATCAGAGACCAGCCGGGGGAGGGTGGCACCGCAGACATGGAGGCGTACTGCCCGGTCATCCAGAAAGCCGTACCGTCGTCATCCGCTGCTGCCGGACTGGATAGAACCAGCAGCGGTGCGAGCACGGGTGTCGTGTATGTTTCCAGTGAGACCATCATGAAAGCAGGCAGCAAACTTCTTTGCGTTTTGAAGCCTATGGCTAGATAATATTGAAATTACAGGCAATAGGAAAAGGACGCGCAATGCGATCGGGTGGATCACATTTTCTTGTTCTCACTCCGAGACACTGGGGGGGCCTGCATCTCTTGCACCTCAGGAATTCATGTTCGAGTTTCCTGTCAGCGCTTATTCGAGCGGGGTCCAGGCTTCGCGATCACCTATCCCGTAAGCAAGCCACCTGGCCATTGAGATCTGCAGTCATCTCCTCGTCGGCTTTGAGCGGGCACGTAGCGTTCCGGTCGGGTCGCCATGAAGAATTTTCGCGTATCTCTGGTTGCAAAAACGTCCAATAGCGCGGCAAGTCATCAATGGATGGCGGAACTCTGCCCCGGGCCGCCTGAACGCAAACCCGCTCAAAAACCAAACTTGTTCCTGAGGCACGTCGGCTTCTGACGTCTCCCGACGGCGGCCTTGATGGCCGGATGCGGCCTGCAAGAGAGGCGCATTTCCGGCATTTGGATCGGGACGGCAGGTCAGCAAAAACACAAGTTATGCCGCGGGAATATGCGCAAGAGTCCAATGCATGTAACGGCGAGCAGCAGGTGGTCAGTGACTTATGAATTCACACATCCTTTGAGTTACTGATTCGTCGAGATGCATGGCAATACAGGGGGTTCAGCTTGATCAACTGGCGGTAATGGCTGGCAGGGTTTGCCTTTTGTGCACTTGCCGTGGGGCCTTATGGTCCGGCGGATGAACTGCTGATTGCCCGTTCGATCACCAGTACTGTTCGATTACAGCTCAGAACGCCTGGTGTGCGGCGCCGGTGAGTCTTTCCAACGCTTAGGAGACCAGCGGCCAAGCCGCTGCGACGGCGCTGGCTGAGACAGTGATCGACAGCGCCTGAGCTTGCGAATCGGGCGGCGTGCTGTTCAAGCCCTGACGGTCAATCCGCAAACCGTCCGTAGCTTGCAGGCCGGGGCTCTCGCCTATATCGCGGGAAAAGATGCTAAGTATCCCAATGACGCCGGCTTTGCACTGAAAGGCTGGACGTCATGCGCGGCGGAGGACAGCGTGATCATCATTCTCGGTGATACAGCTACGTCACTTGGCATGGTTCGCATGACGAACAGGGACGGCGCGACTGTAGCTGTCGACAAGAGCTGGCAGTTCATCAAGGATCAGGATGTTCGCCTGTGTGTCCTTTTGCATCATTCGTCACTGGAATACACCGCGCGATAGCGGTGCGCCGTGCCAGCAGAGGAAAGCTGACCTTTGAAAACCGGGCAGCTCCCTCCGGGTTGCATGCAGGGCGGGCTCAGGC
>JBIIGF010000075.1:0-7069 GCA_044236665.1 Aestuariivirga sp.
CCCCCAGGGTTCTTCCCACCCAGATGATCGAGGCAATCTCAGCCACCATACCGGCGAGCATCAGGAAAGGTATCGTACGATTTATACGCAGGCGAGTTATCCTTTGGGCCTTGGACCTCGCGGTCCGGATCTATATATGTATATAGGATAAATCATCCGGTGCGCCACGTTCTGCGATGGTGGACCCCACAGAACCTGCCGATCTGGATAATGGAATGAGCTTTGATCCGCTGAATATCCTGCTGCTTGCCGTGGCGCTCGTCGTGTTCTGGCGGCTGAAATCCGTTCTGGGCACCAGAACTGGCACGGAAAAACCCCCTGTTGATCCCTTCGAACTGCGGCGGAACGATACGCCGAAGTCCCAAGAGGGCGATGCTAGCGTTGTGCAGTTCCCTCGCAACGCCCCTGCGGCGCCAGCATCTGTTCCGGAGGATCATGAACCGCCGCCACCTGTATGGACGGGTTATGCTGAGGCTGGAAGCGAATTGGCGGCAGCACTCGAGAAGATCACGGACAGGGACCCCTCCTTTACGCCCAGGTCTTTTGTTGAAGGTGCGAAAGCTGCCTATGAAATGATCATTGATGGTTTTGCCAATGGTGACAAGGCGACCCTCAAGAACCTCCTTTCCAAAGATGTATTTGATGGTTTTGCGCGGGCTATCGATGAGCGGGGTGCGCAGGGCCACCGGGTGGAATCTCGCTTTGTCGGCATCGACAAGGCGGTGATCCAGTCGGCTGGACTGAGTGGGGACAAGGCCAGCATCACGGTTGAATTCGTAAGCGAATTGATCACCGCAACCTACAACAAGGCCGGCGAGGTGATTGATGGCGACCCGGGTCACGTTCAGGAAGTGACCGATGTGTGGACTTTTGAGCGTGATATAACGTCACAGGATCCCAATTGGAGGCTCGTGGCGACCCAGGCCCTGGCATGATCTCTTCTTATGCTAGTCCGGCAGCATTTCGATGATCTGCAAGGCTGGGCGTTCCATGACCACGGACCAGCACTTGAAGCGTTTCGACGGTCCGCTCACGAAATTCTCGCTTCAGCCTCGGGTTTTTCGCGGCCTGTGTGTTTTGGCGGCAGGCGTGATGCCTGGCTGGAATCATGCCGGATGTCACTTGAACATCATGATGCGCGCCATTTTTTTGAAGATCACTTCCGGCCTTACCGCGTCCAAGATGAGGCCTGCCCCGAAGGATTGTTCACCGGATATTTCGAGCCGGAAGTTCGTGGTCGCCGTACGTCCAGTTTAGCCTTTCAGGTGCCACTTTATCGTCGGCCCGTTGATCTTGTTGCCTTGCCCCCAGAAGTCAGCGAGAAGACCGGATTGAGCTTTGGTCGGATGGTGGATGACGAGGCGCGGCCCTATTTCACCCGCCGTGACATCGAGCAAGGCGCCCTGTCCGGACAGGGACTTGAGATCGTATGGCTCTCTGACTGGGCTGACGCATTTTTCATGCAGGTGCAGGGGTCGGGACGTGTGCGGCTGGAGGATGGCCGGATCATCCGGCTGACCTATGGTGGCAAGACAGGGCTCCCCTATACCAGCATTGGTGCTGTCCTCGTTGCGCGCGGCATCATCCCGCACGAGCAGATTTCGATGCAGTCGATCCGCCGCTGGATGTCCGCGCATCCTGGGGAGGCGCGTGAACTCATGTGGTGTAACGAGTCCTTCGTCTTTTTCCGCGAGGTGGAACTTCCTCGGCAAGACCTTGGCGCATTCGGTGCCCAGCACGTTCAACTGACGCCCCGCCGTAGCCTGGCTGTTGACCGTTCTCTCTGGATGTTCGGGACTCCGGTGTGGCTGGACACAGTGGTCCCCACCGATGAAAAGGGTGGCATGAAAAACTTCCACCAACTGATGATTGCCCAGGATACCGGTACTGCGATCAGGGGGCTGGCGCGGGGCGATCTCTATTGGGGCTCTGGTGATGACGCAGCAATGATTTCTGGTCACATGAAGAGCCCGGGTGGCATGAGCGTACTTCTCCCCACTGCCGTGGCCGAAGAGCTGGGGCTTCCCCAATGAGCCGCAAACCGCCAGACTTCGAGCTTTGGCTTGAAACGGCGAAGACCATCAAACCGCTTCGTCACAGGGCATCCCGCAGTCCACCAGTGGCTCCATCAGCCGCTTCCGCGCCGCTCAAGCGTCCGGTCAACCTACCGTCTGCGCCGCATGTGCATGTGCCCTCGCCACTTCATAAGCCGCCACCGCAGATCACCGGGCTCGATCGCCGCACGACGCAGAAGCTTACCCGTGGCCAGGTAGAGATCGAGCGCCGTCTCGACCTCCATGGCACCGGAGTCGAAATGGCGCGTGTCAATCTTCTTGGCTTCCTGCAAAGCGCGCAGGCAATTGGTGCGCGCAATGTGCTGGTCATTACGGGCAAAGGCGAGTCGCCTTTCTCCCGCCACACGCTGCATGGTGCGGATCATTTTCACTCGCCGGAACGTGGCGGAAGGTTGCGGCGGCTGGTCACGGAGTGGTTTCATGAAGCCGACTTCCGTAGTCTTGTGGCTGGCTTCCAACCTGCTCATCCGAAGCATGGAGGTGGCGGCGCCTATTATGTGCGCATCCGGCGGCTGAGGGATGGGCAATGACACCCTTCGGCGACAGGATGCGCAGGCTCCGTGCTGAACGCGGCATCACGCTGAAGGAGATGGCGGATGCTATTGGCGTATCCTCCGCTTATCTATCGGCGCTTGAGCATGGAAAGCGCGGCCGGCCGGGCTGGCATCTGATTCAACGGATACTGACCTTCTTCAACATCATATGGGATGATGCGGAAGAAGTTATACGTCTTGCCCGCATCTCTCATCCACGCATCACGATTGATACGTCCGGCCTCAACCCCCGGGCTACCGAAATCACCAACCGCCTCGCTGATGACATCGGCAAGCTCGATGCTACATCGCTTGAGGAAATTCTCGTCATTCTCGACCGGAAGCGCCAGAAGCCCCGCGCCTGACATGCGGCAAGCTCCTGATGGGCCGTCAGCGGCTACAGAATGAATTTCGACAGGTCGGCATTCCTCGCGAGCTGCCCGACATGCGCATCGACATAGGCCTTGTCGATCAATACGGTTTCGCCTGATCGGTCTGGTGCGGCATAGCTGATGTCGTCCAGCAGGCGCTCCATCACCGTTTGCAGACGTCGTGCCCCGATATTCTCGACACTCGCATTGGTGTCGGTGGCGATGGCAGCGATGGCAGAAATCCCATCCTGGGTGAAATCGAGTGTTACGCCTTCGGTCGCCAGAAGTGCTCGATATTGCCTGATCAGGCTTGCCTCCGGCTCGGTAAGGATGCGTTCCATGTCATCGCGGCTCAAGGCCTTCAGTTCAACCCGGATGGGCAGACGGCCTTGCAACTCTGGAAGGAGATCTGAGGGTTTCGCGATATGAAATGCACCTGACGCGATGAACAGAATGTGGTCGGTCTTGACGGGGCCATGCTTGGTCGAAACCGTTGTACCCTCGATCAGGGGCAGAAGGTCCCGCTGCACGCCTTCACGGCTGACATCTGCGCCCTGCCGTTCGGAGCGGGCACATATCTTGTCGATTTCATCGAGAAATACGATGCCATTGTTCTCTGCTGAACTGATGGCTTCCTGCACGATCTGTTCCTGGTCCAGCAGCTTGTCCGATTCTTCCGCCAGCAAGATTTCGTGGCTGGCCTTCACTGTCATACGCCTTGCCTTTGTGCGGCCGCCGAACGCCTTTCCCAGCATGTCGGACAGATTGATGACACTGGCTGAACCGCCACCCGGCAGGCCGGGAATCTCGAAATTGCCAGTTGAGGTATCAGCAACCTGGAGCTCGATCTCCTTGTCGTCCAGCTCTCCTGCGCGGAGTTTGCGACGGAAGGCCTCCCGCGTGGTTTCAGATGCATTGGCGCCGACCAGTGCTTCAATGACTCGGCGCTCGGCATTGAGCTGCGCTTGGGCTTCCACATCCTTGCGGCGTGCGGTCTTGGTCATTATGATCGCAGATTCAATGAGATCACGGATGATCTGATCTACATCGCGGCCAACATAGCCCACCTCGGTGAACTTGGTCGCCTCCACCTTGAGGAACGGCGCATTGGCAAGCTTCGCCAGCCGCCTTGCAATCTCTGTCTTTCCGACGCCGGTTGGCCCAATCATGAGGATGTTCTTCGGCATCACCTCGTCGCGCAGCGGATGCTCCAGTTGCTTGCGCCGCCAGCGGTTGCGGAGTGCAATGGCAACGGCCCGCTTGGCTTCCGTCTGGCCAACGATATGACGGTCTAATTCAGAGACGATCTCACGCGGTGAAAAGTCAGTCATTTATCGGTATCCGGAGCTTCAGCCTGTGGCCAGTGATTCAACGGTGAGGTTGTTGTTGGTATAGACGCAGATTTCAGCAGCAATGGCCATGGATCTGCGGACGATGGTCTCGGCATCAAGATCCGTGTCAGCCAGTGCTCGGGCTGCGGCCAGCGCATAGTTGCCGCCCGATCCGATTGCAATGATGCCTTTTTCGGGCTCTAGAACATCACCAGTTCCAGTGAGGACCAGCGTTACGGACTTGTCGGCCACGATCATCATGGCCTCGAGCCTGCGGAGGTAGCGGTCCATGCGCCAGTCCTTGGCCATGTCCACGCAGGCACGGGTCAACTGGTGGGGATATTGCTCCAGCTTTGTTTCCAACCGCTCGAAAAGCGTCATGGCATCCGCGGTGGCGCCGGCAAAGCCGCTGATGACCTGCCCTGATCCCAGCGGCCTGACCTTGCGGGCGTTTCCCTTGATCACCGTTTGACCGAGGCTCACCTGGCCGTCTCCCGCGATCACGACCCGGTCTCCCTTGCGAACCGAGAGGATGGTTGTGCCGTGCCAAATGGGCAATTCTGCCATGGGTCGACGTCCTTTCAATCTTAACTGGTCTGATGTAGGCCGCCATTGGTGCAAAGAAAAGGCACCCTTGGCCAATTCCTTTTGCATCTGCTAATAGGCGCTCCAGTCACAAGACGGAATTTTGCCCATGCGCAAGGCGTCCATCGAACGCAAGACTACTGAAACCCAACTGTCGGTTTCCGTCGATCTCGACGGTACTGGTGCTTATGATGTCAAGACGGGCGTGGGTTTCTTGGACCACATGCTGGAGCAGCTCTCCCGCCATTCACTGATCGACATCACGCTCCGGGCCGTGGGGGATCTGCATATCGATTTCCACCATACGGCGGAGGACTCCGGCATTGCCATTGGCCAGGCCGTGGCCCGGGCGCTGGGCGACCGTAAGGGTATCCGCCGCTATGCCAGCATGCATCTACCTATGGATGGTACCCTCACCCGTGCCGCGATCGATGTATCGGGTCGGCCCTTTCTCGTATGGAAGGTGAATTTCACAGCGCCGAAGATCGGTGACTTCGATACCGAACTGGTGCGCGAATGGTTCCAGGCTTTCGCCATGAACGCCGGGGTGACGCTTCATATTGAAACGCTCTATGCCGACAGTAATCATCATATCGCGGAATCCTGCTTCAAGGCCCTGGCCCGGGCATTGCGCGAGGCTTTGGAAATTGATCCGCGGCAGAAGGACAGGATTCCCTCCACAAAGGGTTCTCTGGCAGGCTGATGTCCCTTTTCAACGTTCTTGAGCCGCCTGACGGCAAACCAGACCGGGTAGTCTTCATTCAGGAGGGCTTCTCCTGGGCGGCTCTGGTCTTTACCGTGTTCTGGGCCCTTTTTCACCGCATGTGGGTCGTGGCCACTGTTTTGTTCGCGGGCGTTACCGGCATTGCCGTTGCGGAAGCGCAGGACCTGATCGGGCCAGAGTTTGCCAGCATCATGCATTTCGCCATTTCATTGCTGTTTGGCTTCGAGGCGCGAAGGCTCAAGGTCCTGTCGTTGATGCGTGCGGGCTTTACACAAGCAGGGCTGATCGAAGCGACAAGCCTTGAGGCGGCGGAGCTTGCGTATTTCGCCAGCCGTGCTCCGGCTGTTGCGGTAGCTTCCAAGCCTGTGCGTCTGCCGGCCGATACCGGCGATACGCTCGGGATCTTCGGAAATGTCTAAGGTGCTCCGGTGAGCGTTGCCATCATCGATTATGGGTCCGGCAATCTTCATTCTGCGGCGAAGGCGTTCGAGCGCGCGGCACATGATAGCGGTCTCGCCATGCCCATCGACGTGACCGCTGATCCGGAGCAGGTCCGGAAGGCGGAGCGAATCGTGCTGCCGGGTGTCGGCGCGTTCCGTGATTGCCGTGATGGTCTCATGTCTGTGCCTGGCCTGTGGGACACGCTTGAAGAACAGGTGATTGGCAGGGCCAAACCGTTCCTCGGTATCTGTGTTGGCATGCAACTCATGGCATCCCGTGGACTCGAACATGACGTGACAGACGGCTTTGGCTGGATTCCGGGTGATGTGAAGCCGATCAACCCCAGAGGTTCGTCTTTCAAGATTCCGCATATGGGCTGGAACACCTTGTCGCTATGCAGGCCACATGCCCTGCTGGATGGCATTGAGCTGGGTGAAAACGGCCTGCATGCCTATTTCGTGCACTCGTATCATTTCGAGCCACGCAACCCCTCGCATGTGATTGCAACGACCGAGCATGGCATGGCCGTGACCGCGATGGTCGGCCGTGACAATCTGGTCGGAACCCAGTTTCATCCTGAGAAGAGTCAGCGCCTCGGCTTGACGCTCATCGCCAATTTCCTGAGGTGGCGGCCATGATCTTGTTTCCCGCCATTGACCTGAAGGATGGCCAGTGTGTCCGTCTCAAACTGGGCGACATGGAGCAGGCGACTGTCTTCAATGATGATCCCGCCGCCCAGGCCGCCAGTTTCGAGGCGCAGGGATTTGAGTGGCTGCATCTCGTCGATCTCAATGGCGCCTTTGCGGGAAGGCCGGTGAACGAAGCGGCGGTTGAGGCGATCCTCAACCGTGTTCAGCTGCCTGTTCAGCTGGGTGGTGGTATCCGCAACCTGGACCAGATCGAAGCGTGGCTGTCCAGAGGCATCCGCCGGGTGATCCTGGGCACGGTGGCACTGCGGGAACCCGCTCTGGTCGTGGAGGCGTGCCGGCTGTTTCCGGGCCGCATCGCC
>JBIIGF010000076.1:0-7062 GCA_044236665.1 Aestuariivirga sp.
GACAGCGTGGCCCCCATCGGCCAATTGAGTTCGCCCATGATGGTGTCGAACACGATGTTGCCGAACAGCGCATCGCGCGTGGAGCCGAGGATCTGCGGCGTCACGTAGCTGCCCGCCGCCAGCACGAAGCAGAGAAGCAGCCCCGCCATCAGGCCGGGGAGAGACAGCGGCAGAACCACTTCGCGGAAGGCCTGCGAGGCGGTGCAGCCCAGCGTGCGCGCCGCCGAGATCAGATTGCGGTCGATGCCCTCGATGGCGACATAGACGTTCAGAACCATGTAAGGCAGCAGGAAGTGGATCATCCCCATGATCACCGCGCCTTCGGTGTAGAGCAGGCGCAGCGGCTCGTTGATCAGCCCCAGTTTCATGAGCATCACGTTGATGACGCCCTGTTCGCCCAGGATGTGAATCCACGAAAAGGTGCGAATGGTGAAGCTGATCCAGAACGGCACGATCAGCAGCAACAGCAGCAGCCACTTGTGCCTGAAGGTCGACATGGCGATGAAATAGGCCGGCGGATAGCCGAGCAGCGCGCAGAGGATGGCGGTGATGGCGGCAACCCGAACCGTCTTCCACAGGAACATGTGGTAAAAACTGTCCGTGAAGAACTCATGCCAGTTTGCGGTGGTGAAGACCTGGCGCTCCACGCCGCCCGTCACGAATTCGTAGAACGAGAACATCGTCATGATGACGATGGGAAGAACCATCAGAAAGAACAGCGTGATGAGGGACGGCGCAAGGAGAATCCACGGCCGGCGGCGGTCAGCCGGGGAAAGCGTGGCGGCGCTCACGCAGGATACCCTGCGGGGACGGCAGCCGGAGACAGGCTAACGACAGGATTCTTTGCCACGTTAACTCATTAACTATTTGTAATCATCGTCCGCGCTTTGAGCGCTCGTGTCAACCCCAGCTTGACGCCGGGCTGGCATGAACGGGCGGATTGACAAGCTCCCGGTTACGCCCTCTCTTGGTCCGGCATGGCCTTCACTGATTTCTTCCGGCTTCCCGTACCGCCGCACCAGCCCTTCCTGCGCCCTTTCATCAAGATGCAGGGCCTGAGGAACCATTTCGTGTTTGTAGATCAGCGGCATGGCGGCCCCATCCTCACCAAGGCGGAGATCATTCGCATCTGCGATGTGCATGAAGGGGTTGGCGCGGATCAGGTCATCACCATTTGCCCGCCCCGGCCAGAGGCCGCCGCGCAGGGTGCCTATATCTTCATGGGTATCCATGACATCGACGGCGGGGAAGCGGAGGCCTGCGGCAACGCCACGCGCTGCATGGCCCATCTGCTGTTTGACGAGACGGGACGCACCGAGGTGCTGATCGACAGCCTGGGTGGCTTGCTCCATTGCCGCAAGACGGGGGCCACGGCGGTGAGCGTGACGCTGGGTCCGGTTACCGTCACCGACGCCCACCTGCCGCTTGCAAGCGGGCCGCTGAAAGATGGCGTGGCGCTCAGCATCGGCAATCCGCACGCGGTGTTCTTCGTGGATGGAGAGGTGGAGATTCCTGCCTTCGCCCCGGCCATTGCAGGGGATCCGCTGTTTCCCAACAGTGTGAATGTCGGCGTGGCGCAGGTAGTTGATGAGGCGACACTGAAACTTGCCGTCTGGGAGCGGCCCGGCATCCTGACCGAGGCCTGCGGAACGGGCGCCTGTGTCGCCGCCTATGCCGCAAGGCTGCGGGGCCTCGTGACGACCGATGACGTCACCGTGCATCTGCCCGGCGGAACGCTGAACATCCGCCTCCTCGAAGATGGACGGGTGACGATGACGGGGCCCGCCGCCTTTTGCTGCGCGGGCTACGTCTGAGCCTGCTGTTCACGCGCCGGGGCGGCAGGTGCCAGGCCGCGGGTGACGCCGATCACCGCCTTGACGGGCAGATGATCAGACGCGACACGTGACAATTCCGTTTCAACCGCCGACATCTCATAGACGGTCACATGCTTGTTTGTCAGCACCCTGTCCAGCGGCCACAGCGGAAACCGCGAGGGGAAGCTGGCAATCGACATGTCCACATCCGAGAGATGCGGGTCGAAGGGGCGGAGCGCCGAACGGCCGCCCATGCGCCATTCATTCGTGTCGCCGAGCAGGATCACGGCGCGGTCATCGACCGGATGGGCCGCCGTGAGAATGGCTTCGGCCTGGCGCGCGCGCGAGGAAGCCAGCAGCCCGAGATGCGCCCCGATGATGCGGATGGGCATGCCGGAAAACTCGAAATCGACCAGTACCGCGCCGCGCGGCTCGAAACCGGGAAGCTTCATCTTGTTGACGGCGGTGACGCTGCCCTCGCGGTAGAGGATGACATTGCCATGCCAGCCATGGCTCAACCGGCGCGAGCCTTCGTCCAGCACCGAGCGGTAGCCGCCCTTTTCCTGCAGGGCCTTCAGGTTGAGCAGGCCCCTGCGGCTGCCGAAGCGCTGGTCGGCCTCCTGCAGGGCCACGATGTCGGCGCCAAGCTCCAGCACCACGCTGAGAACCCGGTCCGGATCGAAGACGCCGTCGGTTCCGACGCATTTATGGACATTGTAGGAGGCCACCGACATGGTGAGCACCGGCTCATGCCCGTCATGGGTGGGCCGCTTCTGGGCCACCACCGGCTCTCGGCCTGCACTGCGGCTGAGGTTACGCCGCAGCGCGGGAACGATATGCTTCATCTTGTCATTTTCTCCGTCCACGCGGGGCTTGCCAGCCCCGATGGCTCGATGCTTCCTTATGCCACTAAGTGCATAGTTGGCGGAAAAGGTTCAAGGGTGAATTTCAACCGCCGAACGAGAGATGGGCAGCTTGCCTGACGGATTTCACATATGGGCCCTGGCGGGCGCGGTGGCCCTGGTGGCAGGTCTGGCGCTGGTCTCAATCTATGCCTTTGGCAGCGCCGGCCAGAGAAGGCAAGGCGAACCGTCATACGCGCTGCCAGTCAAGCCAGCCGAAACGCCGCTCGACGCGACGATCGCGCCACTCACCGGCGCCCATCCGGGCGACAGCGGCCTGCTGCTGCTCGTCTCGAACCTCGCAGCCTTCCGCGCCCGGATGGAAACGGCGCAGGCGGCGGGCCGCAGCCTCGACCTCCAATACTACTACTGGAAGAATGACCTGACCGGCCGCCTGCTGATCCGCGAGGTGATCGCCGCCGCGCAGCGGGGCGTGCGGGTACGCCTGCTGCTCGACGACATCAACTCCTTCGGCTTCGATCCCTCGCTGCTGGCACTCGATTCACACGCCAATATCTCCGTCAGGCTGTTCAACCCCAGCCGCAGCCGCACCAACGCCTTTCGCCGGGGCCTTGAACTGGCAGCGCGCTACTTCACCGCCACCCGCCGCATGCACAACAAGTGCTGGATCGCCGACGGACGCGTGCTGATCGCCGGCGGCCGCAACATCGGCGACGCCTATTTCGACGCTTCGCGCGAGGCGAACTTCCGCGACGCCGATCTTCTGGCAGTGGGGGACTGCGTGGCCGAGGCCGCGGCGGTATTTGACCTGTACTGGAACAGCGCGGCCGCCCTGCCGATCCGTACGCTGCACAAGATCCGCCGCATCCGCAGGCCGCGGCTCAGCCGCCTGATGCGCCGCCTCGACGAGAACAGCGCCGGCCCAACCGGGCGGCTGTTCCTCGATGCCGTGTCGAAGGCCCCGGCCCTCGGCAGCCTGCACCGCCTGCACTGGTCGCGCGGCGTCACGGTGATGGCCGACCCGCCCGAGAAGGCGGCAGGCAAGGCACGCCAGCAATGGATGGGCGAAGAGATCAGCGCCCTGCTGGCCACCACGCGCCATGCCCTGCTGATCAGCTCGCCCTATTTCATTCCCGGTGCGGCGGTCACCCGCACGCTGACCATGCTGGCGAATGGCGGACGGCAGGTTCGCGTGCTGACGAATTCGCTCGCTGCAACCGATGTGCTGGCCGTGCACGGAGCCTATGCCAGATACCGCAAGGCACTGGTTGCAGCCGGCGTTGCGCTCCATGAGCTGAAACCGGAGCCACGGCGGCGGCGCGCCTCGCTGTTCGGCTCGCGCACCGCGAGCCTCCATACCAAGGCATTCCTGATCGACGATGATCTTGGCTTCGTCGGTTCCTTCAACCTCGATCCGCGCTCGCATTCGATCAACACCGAAATGGGGCTGCTGTTCCGCTGCCCCCATATCGTGAAGCAGTTGCGCGCCGTGTTCGAAACCGAAATGGACCCGGAGGCCAGCTATCAGGTGATGCAGCAGGGCGGCCGCCTCGTATGGCGCGAGACGGTGGATGGAAAGGTGCTGGAGCATGATGGCGAACCTCTGGCACCCTGGCGGCGGCGCATTCCAGCGAAGATCATCGCCTGGCTGCCGATCGAATCGCAGCTCTGAGGCCTCAGCCGATCATCGGCGCGCCGAGCAGCCAGAGCCCGAAGGCCGTGTAGAACACCATGCAGATGGCCAGCGGCAGTTCCAGCTTCGCCATCGCGCGGGCCGGAAGCCCCGTTTCCGCCACCATGGCGCGTGCGACCGCCACGCCGATGACATGGCCCAAAATGATCGCCACGGTTTGAACCGAAAAGATCATGCGCGCGCCAGACGCTGTGTTCTGGAACGAGGCCGTCACATGATGATTGCCGATGCCGAAGAGATCGGCACCCGTGGCAAGGGGATCATTCAGCGCCAGCGCCAGATATTGCAGTTCGACCAGCGCGTAGCTCAGATAATGCGCGAAGTGATAGGCGATCGAGATCGGGATCAGCGAATAGACGAGGCGGCCGCAGAGCGGCACAAGCGGCAATGACCTGCCGGACCATTCCCAGCCAAGCCAGACCGACACCAGAAAACCACCGGCGAGAACGACGAAGGAAAGGAACAGCCCGAAGGTGTTGGCGCCCAGAACCGCTGTGCGCCCGGGAAAGTCCAGCGGATTGACGCCGATGAGCGAGAGCCAGGCGAAGCTGTGCGAGAAGCCATCGAAGCTGATGGCGCTGAGCGTCAGCAGGATGAACAGCATGCCGCTCAGCGGCAGCGGTGGCAGCGACAGAAGCCCCGCACCGGGAAGCCGCAGGCCGCCGTTACCCAGGGGCGCGGCGGTGCCGAGTTGATACTGGAACACGGCGAAGGGGTCCGCCCGGCCAAGCCATGCTTCCGGTCCGAACAGCAGAACGCCGAGAAAACCCAGCACCAGATAGGCGCTGACCACGGCGGCGAGCACATCCGCATCCTCCGGCGCGGGATAGACGAGCTGAAACCAGGCGAAGGCGAAGAACACCGCCAGTGAAGGCCAATAGGAAGCCCATGCAGGATAGCGAAGCGGCGGGCGCCGCGGTGCGCCTGTCCCCGTACGTGTCCAAGTGCCTGTCACAAGCGCATGAAGGCCGGTGAAGGGATTGATCTTTGCCCAGAGATTGCCAAACAGCGGATGGAGAAGAACGATCACCACCCACCACAGCGTCCACACACCGAGCGGCAGAAGATTCTCGGCAGGATCATGAGGCCCGATCAGGCCCATGACGACGAGCACCAGAAACACCAGCAGGCCCGCAAGGCTGGCCCATCGCCCGTAAACCGGCTGCGGCATGGGCTGCGGAACGGCCTGCCCCCGGCGCGGCAGAAGCGACAGCGCCACGAAGGATACCAGCACCGCCAGCGCCCCGCCGAACATCACATAGCCGACCGGCAGCATCATGACGAAGCCCCGGCCCGAGGCATGGGCGAGTGCTGGCGAGGCCAGAAGGCAGAGACCCAGCAGGCAGAGGACCATCCGCCATGCCATGCTCATATCCCCACGTAGCGGTCGATCATGTGGCGGTCTTCTGCCAGTACGGCCGCCGTGACCACACCAGTGACACGGCCATTCTCCACGAAGGCCACACGGTCCGCCACCGGCAGCACCGCATCGACACGCTGTTCGACCAGAAGCGTCGTCACGCCATGTGCCTTGAGGTCGAGAACCGACTGGCGGATGCGCGCGATCATGGCGGGCATCAGGCCTTCGGTCGGCTCATCGAGCAGCAGAAGCTTCGGCTTGAGGCAAAGGGCGCGGGCCATGGCCAGCATCTGCTGCTCACCGCCGCTCATCGTGCCCGCGCGCTGGTCCAACCTCTCGCGCAGAAGAGGAAACAGCGAGAGCACATGCTCCAGCACCTCAGGCCCAGCGTTGCGGGTCATCAGGCCGACCTTCAGGTTTTCCATGACGGTGAGGTCAGAGAACAGCCTGCGGCCCTGCGGCACATAGCCGATACCCTGACGCGGCACCTCATGGGCGGGCAATGTCGTGAGTTCCACGCCATCGAGGCTGATGGAGCCGCGCGGTACGCTCACCAGCCCCATGATGGCCTTGAGGGCTGTTGTCTTGCCAGCGCCATTGCGCCCCAGAAGGCAGAGGATTTCGCCCGCCTCCGCCTTCAGCGAGAAGCCGCGCAGCACCTGCGCCGCGCCATAGAAACTATCGATGTCGCGGATCTCCAGCATCAGCCCGTTCCGAGATAGGCGTTCTGCACGGCCACGCTGGCCCTGATATCAGCCGGATGGCCTTCCGCAAGGATGCGGCCGCGATCCAATACGGTGATGCGGTGCGCGAGTTCCATGACGACTGGCATGTTATGCTCGATCAGCATGACGGTTGCCTCCTTCGCCACATCGCGCACCAGCGTGATGAAGCCCTCGATCTCGCCATCGGAAAGGCCCTGCGTCGGCTCATCAAGAATCAGGAGCTTCGGCCGGAGGGCAAGCCCCATCGCCACTTCGAGCAGGCGCTGGTGGCCGTAGGAAAGCGTTCCGGCGATCTGCCCTGCCCGGTCCGCCAGCCCAACACGGGCAAGGCAGTCCCGCGAGGCCGGACTGTCCGGAGCATGGGCGGCCAGCGCCACGTTCTCGCCCGCCGTCAGATTGGCGTAGATCGAGGTGATCTGGAATGTATAGGCGATGCCGCGCTTCACCCGCCGGAAGGCGGGAAGTGCCGTCACATCCTCGCCTTCAAACAGGATGACACCGCCCGAGGGCGCGATGCGGCCTGAAATGAGGCTCACGAAGGTGGTCTTGCCCGCACCGTTAGGACCGATCACGGCGCGGATCTCGCCTGCCTCCAGACGGAAGTTCA
>JBIIGF010000077.1:0-7044 GCA_044236665.1 Aestuariivirga sp.
CGCCAGTGTCGGGCGGTTCATCGGAAACTCGGCGATCCGCGCCCCAAGCCCACGATGGAAGCCACGCATCTCGGGCGTCACATCATCATGCGAGAGCAGCGGAACACCCTTCTCAATAGCCGCGGCTGCCATCGCGGCAATCGCATCAGGTACTTCGGTCATGCGCGCTCCAACCTCATCAAGCAATTTCATATAGGCTGGAACATCCATCATAGCTCGCTCCGCCGATCCTTGTATCTTGTTGTCGGCGCGAGCGCCCGTCAGGGTTGGCATGGTGTGATCGTTGAAGGCCAGCAATGGTGTCTTCGCGCGGCTGAACAGCGCCTGAACCGCCGCCATCTCGCCGAGGGCGAAGGTCTCCCAGCGGATATGGATGCGATGGTCCACCAGAAACCGGCTCTCAAGCCGCTCCACCGCCTCGACGATCTGCAACGCCTGTTGGAGACTGCGCAGGCCAGGCTCCCATGAAATGGTGACACCGTGATAGGCGGTGGTAATGCCATTTGCCGCCAGTTGCCGGTCTGTTTCCAACAGCGCGATGTCGAGTGGAAAGGCTGTTTTCGGACGCGGCATGATCTGGCGTTCGAAAGCATCGCCATGGATGTCGACGATGCCGGGCAGAACAAGGCAGCCTGTAACATCAATGCCAGGCCCGGAAGCCATGCCGGCACCGCGCACCGCGGCAATGAGGCCACCTGAGCAGACCACATCAGCAGGGGCCAGCCCCTCGCCTGGCAGAAGGCAGAGGCCGCCACGGATGATCAGGTCTTCGTCAGATCGGGCTTCAGGCATCGTCACGCTCTCCATCGCAAGTGGGAGAAGTGACGGGTCTTCATGACAGTGTCATGAAACGTTGCGAACTAAGCAACGTCAAACAGGAGCGACAATCATGACACTTCCGAAATGGCTTGCGAGTCTCGCACTTGCCGCTGGCCTCCTCTCATCGGCAGCCGCCGCCGAAACAATCCGCTTCGCGGTCACGGACGTTGAAGGCATGGAGCAGCTGCAGCGTGAGTATGGTGGGTTTGTCGAGGAACTCAAGAAGGCTACGGGCTATGGCGTCGAGTTCACCCCGGTCAACAACCGTACGGCCGCTGTTGAAGCGATGCGCGCCGAGCAGGTTGATTTCGTGCTGACCGGCCCCGCCGAGTATGTGGTGTTCGCCAAGCTGACAGACGCCAAGCCGGTGGTTGGCTGGCACCGCCCGGACTATTTTTCGCAGATCGTTGTGGTGGCGGAAGGCGACATCAAGTCGATGGCTGATCTCAAGGGCAAGAAGGTTGCCTTCGGCGAAATCGGCTCCACCTCGCAACAGCTTGGCCCGGCGCAGGTTCTCGCAGATGCCGGCCTCAAGTACAACACCGACTACACCGCCGAAATCATCAAGCGCAATGTCGCAGTGGAAGCCATGATTCGCGGCGACGTCCAGGCCGTGGGCATGAACCTCACACATCTGCGTTCGGTGCGTGAGAAATTCCCGGGCCAGAAATTTGCGGTTGTCGGCCGCGGTCCCGATCTGCCGAACGATATCCTGATCGCGGCACCCTATGTGAAGCCCGAAGTTGTCGAGACAGTGCGCAAGGCGTTCCTTGAAAAAGGCGACGTTCTGATGAGTGGTGTTCTGAAGGGCGAGGACACTCAGAAGTATGATGGTGGCTACTTCGTCGCCACCGTGAATGACAAGGACTATGACAATGTGCGTGCGATGTATGGAACGATCGGCGTTCCAGAATTCTCCACCTTCCTCGGTGAGTGAGTGAACATCGCCATCCCATCCATGGATTTCGCGGCGGAGGCTCCTGCCCCCGCCGCGATTGCCATTTCCAGCCTGACGAAATCCTTCACGCCCGGCCGCCCGGTTTTCTCATCGGTGAGCCTGGACATTGCACCGGGCAGCATTGTCGCCCTGATCGGCGCCAATGGCGCTGGTAAGTCCACGCTCCTCCGCTGCATTCCGCGGCTGATCGAGCCGGATACTGGCGGCATCCGGGTGCTGGGAGCCAATGTCATGGGATCGCGCCGGGAACTGCGCAACGTACGCAGACGGGTTGGCTTTGTATTTCAAAAGCACAATCTGGTCGGCAGGCTTTCGGCCCTGACCAATGTGGTGCATGGCGCCCAGGCGCGCGGCTTCGGCACGCGGGCGTGGTTGCAATCCCTCGCGCCAAACGCCATCCGCGAAGAGGCGCTCCTCTGCCTCGCCCGGGTCGGACTCGCCGGCATGTCCGCCCAGCGCGCCGACCAACTCTCGGGCGGGCAGTCGCAGCGTGTGGCCATTGCCCGCGCCCTCATGCAGCACCCAGAGATCGTCCTCGCCGACGAGCCCGCGGCCAGTCTCGACCCGCAGGCCGGCGATGAAGTCATGCAACTCTTCGCGTCCCTGATGCGTGAAGAGCGCAAGACAGTGGTCTTCACCTCGCACAATCTCTCGCACAGCCTGAGCTTTGCCGATCGCGTCATCGCGCTTGGGGGTGGACGGGTGGTGCTCGATTCACCCTCTTCCCGCCTCAGGGAGAGCGAACTCCGGGATCTTTATGTCTGACATCAGCCTGCCATCGCGCTGGATGCGGCCCTCGCCTCTTGGGTTCGTTCTGGGCCTTGCTGTCGCCGCCTTCGTCATTGCGAGCTTCACCACGAGCGGCATTGCGCCAGACAAGCTCTCACGCGGCATCCCGGCACTGGGACGACTGGTAGAGCAGATGTTTCCGCCATCGCTGGAACGGCTGGAACCGGTGCTCTGGTCCCTGCTCCAGACCTTTCAGATGGCGGTGGCGGGCACCGTCCTCGGTTTGATCTTCAGCCTTCCCCTGGCGATTCTGGCCGCACCCAGCCTGTCCCCGCATCCGGCGGTGGTCTGGCTGGTGCGCAGCATCGTCGCATTTTTCCGCACCGTGCCGGACCTCGTGTGGGCCATTGTCTTCGTGATTGCCGTCGGCCTCGGACCTGCGGCGGGCGTCCTCGCCTTGATGGTGGACACCATCGGCTTTGCCGCACGCTTCTTCGCCGAAGCGATGGAAGAGACAGAAAAGGGCCCGCGCGAGGCCCTCACCGCAATGGGTGCCCGGCGCAGCGGCATCATCTTCTCCTCTGTGATCCCGCAGGCGCTCCCTTCGATGATCAACACGTCGCTGTTCTCCCTTGAAAAGGCGACGCGCGGCTCGGTGGTGCTGGGGCTTGTCGGTGCCGGCGGAATCGGCATCGAACTCAAGGTCTCACTGGAGATGTTCGACTACGATCAGGCCGCGACCATCATCATTGCGATCTTCCTTCTCGTTCTGGCTGTCGAGCGGGCATCGACCTGGGTTCGCAACCGGGTTCTGTAGAACATCGCAGAAGGCCGAGACGGCAAGCTCGAGCGGGCCATCATTGACGATACGCACGATACGCACGCCCTGGGGATAGTCCGGAACCTTGCGGGACACGCGAGCCCGCGCCTGTTCTTCTGTTTCACGTCCACGGGAGACGATCCGCCTGACCAGTGTGTCATCAGACGCGGTGATCTCGGCCACGGTCACATTGACGAAGCGTGCACAGGCCTCGGCAATCGAGGCCCGCGAGCAATTCACAACAACGATGGAGCCAGAGCCAAGATAGCTCTCGATGATGAGTCCAATCCCATAGCTGTTGCCATGCGCCCGCCACCACAGGGCGAAGGCACCCTCGGCAACGGCAAAGTCAAACTCAGCCTCAGTGAGCGACACATGGTCTTCCGCATCAGGATTGCTGAGGCGCGTGACGAAGCGGCGCGGAAAGACAAATCTGCCATCGCCCCTGAGGCGCTCCTTGGCCCCGGACATGACGCTGTCCTTGCCAGCACCGCTTGGCCCCACCACCAGCACGAGATGGCCAACTTCACCCGCCATCACAGCACCCGCGCGCCTTCACGCCACAGCCGGCGCACTGCGGGAATGCCATTCTCGAAACGGACCTGCAGAAAATCCGCGCGCTGGTGCGGAGCGATGGCGCCCCTGTCATCCAGTCCTGCAGCCCGTGCCGGGTTGAGGGTAATCATCCGCAGGGCATCGGGAAGCGTTACACCCGGCACCGTTTCGGCAAGCAGGAAGGCAGATGGCAAAAGGCTTGAGGGCACATAATCGGACGACAGCACGTCCAGATGGCCGCTCGCGGCCACGTCGGCCGCCGAAATGTTTCCGGAATGTGATTTACCGCGCACCACATTGGGCGCACCCATCAGCACCGCAAGGCCATTACGGTGAGCCGCCTGGGCGGCCTCCCGCGTGGTTGGAAATTCAGCAATCGCCACGCCGTCAGCGACCGCTTCCGCAACATGGGCTTCCGTTGCATCATCATGGCTCGCAAGGCGGACACCCAGCCTGCCCGCAAGCGCCAGGATCGCCTGCTTGTTCTGGTCTGCATGCCGGGACTGCAGTTCCTGCCGCTCCGCGATGTAGGCATCCATCAGCTCCGGAAGGATGAGTTTCTTGCCGAGATAATACTCGCGAAACTTGTCGATCGACACGAACTGCCGTGCGCCTGGCGTATGGTCCATCACGGAAATGAGGTGAAGCGGGCCCGCTGATGCGGTCATTTCAGCCGACTCCGCCGTATCGGGACATGGCAACTCACACCGCAGATGAATGAAGTGCTCGGCGCGCAGCCGCCCTGTGTTCTGCGCCTCGGAGATTGCCGCCGAGAGTGTCATGGCCTCGCGCGCGGACAGGTCTCCGGGATCGAAGGTTCCGGCGCGCAGCGCGTCGAACACGGTCGTGATCCCGGCAGCAGCGATCTGCGCATCATGCGCCATCACAGCGGGAATGGCGGGCCACGCCACGCCGGGCCGGGGATGGAAGTGGCTCTCGAGATGATCAGTGTGAAGTTCAACAAGCCCTGGCATGAGGTAATCACCCTCGAAATCCTCCGCCGGTGATGTGACTTTGCCTTCAAGGATCTCGGCGAAGTGCCCGTCCCTCACGATCACTGTGCCGTTCACCACCACGTCAGGCAGCACGATCCGGGCGTTGGTATAAACGATCTCGTTCATGCTACGGCCTCAGGCGGGAGGTTGGAAAATGGAAAGTGGCGGACTGAGACAAAGGGCGCGCCGGGCGCTTCCTCCTCGAACAGGGCAACCCCGTCGATCATCACGGAGTCCGCAAGAACCGGTGCAAAATGAGCCTCTGCTGCTGCCATGACACGCTGTTGCGTGTCGTGCGCCAACGGGCTGGAGAGCGTCATATGAAAACGGAAGTCTTCGAACACATAGGGATAACCCCAGCGCTGGAGATTTTCCTCCTGGCGCGCCGAAAGCCCTGCTGCACGCCGGCGCGCAACCTCTTCAGACGCGGCTGGCTTGCGGAACGAGTCAAGCGCTGAGACGCAACGGCCGGCAAGATTCTGAAGCGCCTCGATCTGATCCGTCGGAACAAGAGCCAGGAATCCGTCGAGGATGTCCACTTTCAACTGAACTCTTAAGGGCCGCTCGCCTTCGGAAAATGCTGCCACGGCGCTCGTCAGCGCGCCCAGCGCGCCGTCCTCACGTAACGCGAAGGGTGGCTTCAGTGTTGCGTGAAAACCATAGCGCCGCGGCTCAGCCGTCGCTTCCGAGATGCCGGCGATTTCAGGAGAGTGCAGCGGAACACCAGTGACAGCATCCCTCCCGAGCCATTGCGAGCCCAGCGCATGGAAGGCGCTGGATGGTTCCGGAGCGTAATAGACAGCGTAGCGCATGTCCTCCTCCTCAGCCCAGATCGATCGCGCGGGAACAGGCGCGGCGGCGCTCACCCTCATCATGGAACACGGCGAGAATAGCGCTGCCCTGTTGCTGCGCTTCGGAAATCAGCTCAAGCACCCGCAGGCGGTTTTCGGAGTCGAGAGACGCAGTCGGTTCGTCGAGCAGAAGCACTGGAAAATGGGCGGCAAAGCCACGCGCGATGTTTACACGCTGCTGCTCGCCGCCTGAAAACGTCATTGGTGAGAGATGCCAGAGCCGCTGCGGAATGTTGAGCCTCGAGAGAAGCTCCCGCGCACGCGCAAGAGCCATCTCTTCGGGTACCCCACGGTCCATCATCGGCTCAGCGACCAGCACCTCTGCGGGTATGCGCGGAATGACACGGAGAAACTGCGTTACATAGCCGATCACATTGCGGCGGAGCGCCAGCACCTCGCGCGGGGCGGCCGATACAACGTCGGTCCACACACCGTTGGCCAGAACGTGGATGGTGCCTGAGTTGGCGACATAGGTGCCATAGACCAGCTTCAGCAGTGAACTCTTGCCGCGGCCTGAAGGCCCGGTCACCGCAACCGCCTCTCCGGCCCGCAGGCTGGCAGTGAGGCCGTTGAATACGGGAATGCGTTCGCCCGCCTGCTGATGAAGGACGAAGGCCTTGTTCAGGTTCTCGATGCGCAGCACCTCGGTCATCATCACACCTGCAGCACGGAGGAAACGAGAAGCTGGGTATAGGGTGCCTGCGGGTCTTCGAGGATCTGGTCTGTCAGGCCCTGCTCGATGACCTGGCCCTGCTGCATCACCATCATGCGCGATGACAGCAGGCGCGCCACCGCAAGATCATGCGTGACCACGATCACCGCAAGATCCAGCCGCTTCACGAGTCCGCGCATGAGATCGAGAAGCCGGGCCTGAACCGACACATCGAGGCCGCCGGTCGGCTCATCCATGAAGACGAGGCGCGGCGATGTCACCAGATTGCGGGCAATCTGCAGGCGCTGGCGCATGCCGCCCGAATAGGACCACGGACTGTCATCGATCCGCTCCTCGGGAATTTCGACCCGGCCAAGCCAATCGACCGCTGTCGAGCGGATGCGGCCATAATGCCGCTCGCCAACCGCCATCATGCGTTCGCCAACATTGGCGCCCGCCGAGACGCCCATGCGCAGGCCCTCACGCGCATCCTGATGCACGAAGCCCCAGTCGGTGCGCATCAACAGGCGCCGGGCCGCCTCGCTCATCTCATCAAGTGCCACCTGTGCTCCATCCCGCATCGTGTAGCGCACCTTGCCGGAGGTGGCAGGCAGATGCCCCGAAAGGCACCTGAGCAAAGTCGTCTTGCCAGAACCGGATTCACC
>JBIIGF010000078.1:0-7042 GCA_044236665.1 Aestuariivirga sp.
GAGGGATTGCCCCCAGTTCTTCATAAAACACGCGGTAGCGGAGGCGTTGGCAGGCCTCAATCTCGTCGGGGCCTGTTGCCTGGCGCAGGATGAGGCTGCCCCGTTCAACCTGGATGTGCGGCGTGTCCTGCAGTGGTTCTCTCCTGCGCTGTGTCTGCCACAAAGACACAGGAATTGTGGAAGTTCCGTGACGGGCCTCAGGCTGCCCTGGGCATGATCAGCCGGGCAATTGCCTCCTCGAGATCCTGACGGTCGAAAGGCTTGGACAAATATCCATCCATCCCTGCCTTCAGGCACTCGGCGATGTCTTCCCTCTGGGCGTTAGCGGTGAGTGCCAGGATCGGCAGACGTGTGCTGGAGGACCGAACCTCCTGCCAGCGAATGCGCCGTGTCGTTTCAAGGCCATCGAGCACTGGCATCTCGACGTCCATGATGATGAGATCAGGTCTTCCCCCAGCGGTGAGGTGGTTCAGCACCTGTTCGCCGGTCACGGCATGGGTCACGCTGTAACCTTCGCGTTTCAGCATGGTCTGGGCTAGAAGCGCGTTGACGGGGTTGTCCTCGGCGAGCAGCACATGCAGCGGGCGCTGGCGCCGGTCAGCCGCCGCGATATCGCGCAGTTCCTGCACGGCGGTTGCAAGCACGCCTTCATCCTTCAGTGTCATCAGGCGCAGCAGCGATTGCCGCCGGAATGGCTTCAGAAGATAGCCCGTAAAGGGCTCGAGCAGCAGGTCTGCATACTGGCGCCGCTCTTCGGCCTGCATCATCACGAAGATCTGGCGGCCTGGGCCAAGGCTTCCGCTCTCACGCCAGTTCCGCAGCGTGTCGGCATAGCTGCAGTCGCATATGATGTCGGCGTGAGGTGCGTCACGCGATAGCATACCGGTGAGTGTATCCGCCCCATGTACGGGGCGCACAACCGCGCCGTTTTCTTCCAGTGTCTTGCGGATGTGCTCGGCCGTGATCGAGGGCCCGGCGGCCAGTACATAAGTCCGGCCCTGAAGTGGTAAGCGTCCCTCGCATGAGGATACAGGTTCAAGTGGCAGCGTAACGGTGAATTGTGCGCCGGCACCCGGTGCGGACGTGACGGCGATATTGCCGTTCATGGCTTCGATCAGCTTGCGTGAGATGGAAAGTCCCAGACCCGTTCCACCGAACAGGCGGCGCGTCTCGTCATTGGCCTGGGTGAATTCCTCGAAGATCCGTTGCTGCTCGGCTTCCGTCATGCCGATGCCGGTATCACTCACCGCGATCCGGAGTTGTCCCGAGTCGTCCATGTCGGCGTGCACAGCGACGCCGCCCTCGGCGGTGAATTTGATGGCATTGCCACTGAGGTTGAGCAGCACCTGCCGAAGGCGTTTTTCATCTCCCCTGATCTGGGTGGGAAGCCGGTTGGACACAAAGCAGGAGATTTCAATTCCCTTGGCGTGGGCGCGGGGGGCGAGAAGCTCGGTAACTGACTCGACCAGTGCGGCGAGGTCAAAGGGCTCTTTTACCAGAGCGATGCCATCGCGTTCAGCCATCGAGCCATCGAGCAATTCATCGACGATCGAGAGCAGGGCGCGGGCAGAGGCTTCCGCCGTCTTGGCATAATTGCGCTGTTCGGGTGAAAGCGGCGTTTCCAGCAGCAGGCCAATCATGCCGATGATCCCGTTCATCGGAGTGCGGATCTCGTGGCTGGTGATGGCCAGAAACCGGGACTTTGCAATGTTGGAGGCTTCGGTCCGCAGGCGCGCATCCTCCAGTGCTGCAGCGGCCGTTGCCAGCGCCGCAAGCCTGCGCCGGGTGCCGCGGCGCCAGGCGAGGAGGCCGAGCGTCACACTGGCCGACACGATGATGGCGGCCACCACAAGACCAACAAAACGGGTAGCCGGTCCCGCGGACAAGGCCATGATCAGGCTCAACCCGCTCAGCAACAGCACCAGTGCCGCCATGCCGATGATCTTGCCAATGCCGATTTCCGGCCGCGCCAGATCATCCATCGCATGTGTCAGGCGAGGATCCTGCAGCGGGTGTGATTGATGACGCGTGGCCATGCCGATTCCATGCCATGGCTTGATTGTAAAAGCCTTACAGGCTGGCGGGATGGTAAATGGCGGGTTAACGCCGCTAGGCCGCAGTCTGGAAAGCAGCGAGTTTCTGGCGGTAGCTCAGGGCCTCGGCGATGTGAATGCGCTGGACCTGCTCGCGTTGGTCGAGGTCCGCCAGGGTGCGTGCCACCCGGAGAACACGGTGATAGCCCCGTGCCGAAAGATTCATGGCATCGGCGGCATCGCGCAGAAGAGTGAGCCCATGCGGCTCAGGCGTGGCAATTTCCTCCAGCAGCGCGCCATCGGCCTCTGCGTTGGTATGTAGGCTGGGCTTACCGAGCCTGACGAAGCGCTGCGCCTGTATCCGCCGTGCCGCCAGCACGCGTGCGGCCACATCGCGGCTCGATTCCTTGGGTGGCGGCAAAGTGAGGTCTGACGCCTTCACGGCCGCCAGCTCGATCTGGATATCCATGCGATCCAGGAGCGGGCCGGAAATGCGTGCCTGATAATCGGCGGCACAGCGCGGCCCCTTTCGGCAGACATGGCCCGGGCTTCCGGCAAGCCCGCATTTGCAGGGGTTCATCGCGGCCACAAGCTGAAAGCGGGCAGGATAGGTGACGTGGTAATTCACTCGTGCCACCACTGTTTCCCCGGTTTCCATCGGTTGGCGGAGTGACTCCAGTACACGCGACTGAAACTCCGGCAATTCGTCGAGAAACAGAACCCCGTGATGCGCCAGCGCCATTTCACCTGGTTTGGCGCGCAGGCCTCCGCCGACCAGCGCGGGCATGCTGGCGGAATGATGAGGCGCGCGGAATGGCCGGCGTTGCGAAAGCTGGCCGTTGCTGAGTTCACCGGCGAGAGATGCGACCATGCTCACGTCCAGCATCTCGCGCGAATCCATCGCGGGCAGAATGGAGGGGAGGCGCTGCGCCAGCATTGATTTTCCCGCTCCCGGCGGGCCCACCATGAGCAGATGATGGCCGCCCGCCGCAGCCACCTCCAGCGCCCGCTTGCCCATTTCCTGACCCTTGACGTCCTGAAGGTCCGGCAAGTGTTCGGCGTCGCGGGCGATGACGGGTTTTGGCCGGGTCAGCACTTGCGTACCCTTCACGTGGTTGATGAGCTGTATGAGGTTCTCGGGCGCAAGAATGTCGGCGTCTTCACCCGCCCATGCGGCTTCCGGGCCGGAGGCTTTTGGGCAGATCAGCCCCATGTCCCGGCCATTGGCGGCTATAGCGGCTGGCAGTACGCCGGAGACGCCAAGAAGGGCGCCATCCAGCGCCAGTTCGCCCATCACCACATAACGGGTCAGGAAATCCTGCGGGATGATGCCAAGCGCGGAGAGCACTGCCAACGTGATAGGTAGGTCGAAGTGGCTGCCTTCCTTTGGCAGATCGGCGGGGGAGAGATTGACCACCAGACGCTTGCCGGGAAGCGCGAGGCCGATGGCATGAAGTGCCGCCCTCACCCTCTCCCGGCTTTCGGCCACGGCCTTGTCCCCGAGGCCTACCACGTTGAACTGTACGAGGCCTGACAGGAACTGAGCCTGCACATCGACAGCCACCGCCTCAATGCCCTGAAACGCCACTGTTGCCGCCCGTGAAGTCATGTCCGCCTCTCTGAACTTGACGCTACAGGAGTTCGCGCCAGGGCGTCAAGAACAATTGGCGAACAATTCTACCCGGACGTGCTGTCCCCCATCGGCTCGTTCCTGGGTGTGCTGACGTTTCGGGCGTTGATTCGGACCCGCTTCACGCGACGCGGGTCGGAATCGAGGATTTCGAACTCAAGGCCGCTCTCGTGACGGATAATCTCACCCCGCGTTGGCACGCGGCCAGCAATCTTGAAGATGAGGCCTGCCAGCGTATCCGCCTCCTCCTCCTCCTCTTCCGGCAACAGGTCGACACCCAGAAGTTCTTCCAGGTTCGAGAGATCGACACGGCCATCAGCCGTGTAGAGCCTCTCTTCGATCGGCTTGATCTCCAGGTCTTCGTCCGTGTCGTGCTCATCGGAGATGTCGCCGACGATCACCTCGACAAGGTCCTCGATCGAGACCAGGCCCTCAGTTCCGCCGTATTCGTCAATGACGATGGCAAGATGCGTGTGGGTGGCCTGCATACGCACCAGCAGGTCGGTTGCGGGCATGGATGGCGGCACGAACAATACTTCGCGGTTGAGGCCGGCCTGTTTCACCGGCGTGGCGAGCGTGGTCGCAGCGATGTTGAGTCCAGGCAGCGGCGCCTTCTCCGGGTTCTCCGGCTTATCGGTTTTCTCCGTCTTTTCCGCTTTCGAACTTCTCCTCTTGCGCGTTCCGCGGGAGGCCATCCAGCGCAAGAAGTCCTTCACATGGATCATGCCAGTCACGCCATCGAGCGTTTCGCGGTAGACGGGCACACGCGAGTGGTTTGCGTCGATGAATTTCTCGAGCAGGTCCTGCATCGAGTCGGTTTCGTCGATTGCCACGATATCGACCCGTGGCACCATCACGTCATCCACCCGGAGGCTCGAGAACTCGATGATGTTCAACATCATCGACTTGGCTTCCCGCCCCACTGTCTCGCCCGGGTTTTGCGCCTCGTGGCTTTCGATGGCGCCCTCAAGGCTTTCACGAAGACCCATGTCCCGGTTACGTGTGAACCGGCTTCTCAGGCGCTGCCAAAGGCTTTCCCGCCCGGGTCCCGGCGCGGTGGCGCTGCTCGATTGGTCAGTGTCACTCATATGGATTGGAGATGCCCAGCCCCTTCAATATGCCTGTTTCCATTTGCTCCATCGCTTCGGCTTCTTCTTCCGTTTCGTGATCATGGCCGAGAAGATGCAATGTGGCGTGAACAATAAGGTGGACCGTATGGTCGTGCAATGTCTTGGATTGTTCGGCTGACTCACGCGCGATCACACCGAAAGCGAGCACGATGTCGCCCAGCGGCCGCGGTTCACCCTCGGGCAGCGGCATGTTATCGGGCGTTGGGAAGGAGAGCACGTTGGTTGGCGCCTCCTTGCCCCGCCATGCAGCATTGATCTCCGCGATGGCCGCATCATCCGTAAAAAGCACTGCCACTTCGTACCCGTCCATGTCCCGGGTTTCAGCCGCGAGTGCGGCGCCAACTGCCTGATGCGCGAGCCTCTCGAGGTCTGGCAGCGCCGACCAGGACCCGTCTTCGACCTCGATCGAAACGATCATTTCTTTTGCTTCGGCGCCTTCTTGTCATAGGCGGCCACGATGCGGCCCACCAGCGCATGGCGCACGATGTCGGCATTGCTGAAACCAACCGCTTCGACACCCTTGACACCCTTCAGTACCGTTACGGCGTCCGAGAGGCCGGAGGTGATGCCCGATGGCAGGTCGACCTGCGTAGGGTCGCCCGTCACCACCATGCGGCTGCCTTCGCCGAGGCGGGTGAGGAACATCTTCATCTGCTGCGGCGTGGTATTCTGCGCCTCATCCAGAATGATGAAAGCCGAAGACAGCGTGCGTCCGCGCATGAAGGCAAGCGGTGCGATCTCGATCTGGTTTTCGGAAATGCCCTTGGCCACGAGGCTCGCCGGCATCATGTCGTAGAGCGCATCGTACAGCGGCCGGAGATAGGGGTCGACCTTCTCCTTCATGTCGCCCGGCAGAAAGCCCAGCCGTTCGCCGGCCTCCACCGCGGGCCGTGACAGGACGATGCGGTCCACCTCGCCATTCATCAGCGCCTCGGCCGCACACGCCACCGCAAGATAGGTCTTGCCGGTGCCGGCGGGTCCGATGCCGAAGACCAGTTCGTTGCGGCGGATCGCTTCAATATAGGCCCCTTGCGTGGGCGTGCGCGCCATGACCAGCTTGCGGCGCGTGCGGATTGCGCCGCCGGGGATATTCGTCTCCTGCGCCTCGCGCATGCGGATCGCCCCTTCCACTTCGCCCTTGGTGATGTCGAGACCGCGCCGGGCGCGGTTGTAGAGCGCCATCAGCACATCGCGTGCCGCGTTGCGGCCCTGTTCGCTTCCCTTCACCGACAACCGGTTGCCGCGCGGAGCGATGTCAATCCCCAAGCGGTGTTCGAGGATTGCAAGGTTCTCGTCATGCTCGCCGCAGAGCAGGGACAGCAGGCGGTTGTCGTCAAAGGAAAGGGTGAGAATATCCGAATCTTCTGACCGGGCAGCCTTTTGGCTGGCGGGCTGAGCCACAGTGACGGGCGGATTCAAGGACGGCATTCTCCATAGGTTGGGTTCATGAAGGATAATGGCCCGAAAGAGTGTTCGTTCCAACCCCTGTTATATGGGTATCCACGATCCGCCCGATAAGCGATTTTTCGGCCTGAAGATGGACGGATTGCAGATAGGGCGAGCGCCCGACCAGCTGGCCAGGGTCCCGGCCCGGCTTTTCGAGCAGGACAGGTACGGTCCGTCCTACCATGGCTGCATTGAAAGCTGTCTGCTGGGCGTGTACCAGCGCTTGAAGCGCCTGCAGCCGTGCCGACTTTTCAGCTTCGGAGACCTGCATGTCGTGAGACGCAGCCGGGGTGCCGGGCCGGGGTGAGTATTTGAAGGAAAAGGCACTGGCATAGTTGACCTCCCGGACCAGTTCGAGTGTCGAGTCGAAATCTCGTTCTGTCTCGCCCGGAAAGCCGACGATGAAATCTCCTGACATGGCAATGTCCGGCCGCACCTTGCGGATTTTCTCCACCAGCCGGAGGTAATGTTCCGCCGTGTGGCCGCGGTTCATGGCCTTCAGCACCGCGTCGCTTCCCGACTGCACGGGGAGATGCAGATAGGGCATAAGCTTGGGGTTTTCGGCATGGGCGGCGATCAGGTCTTCCGTCATGTCGCGCGGATGGCTCGTGGTGTAGCGCAGCCTCTCGATACCCTCAATGCGTGACAGTTCGGCGACAAGGCCAGCGAGGCCCAGGTGATCCCCGCCATGGTAGGCGTTGACGTTCTGCCCCAGCAGCGTCAGTTCCTTCACACCCTGCGCCGCCAGTTTGCGGGCCTCACCGATAATCTGCGGCAATGGCCGCGAGAATTCGGCGCCCCGC
>JBIIGF010000079.1:0-7029 GCA_044236665.1 Aestuariivirga sp.
GCGGTATCGAGATGAAGTCGAGGGGTGGTTTTCATGGAAACCCCGGTGTACACCGCCCTCATGACCGATGCCAGCCGCCCGCAAGCCCCGGATGAACGCGTCGCCGATGCCCTGCCCGGGCATTGGGCGGACCGGCTTCTGCCGCGTTTCGCCCGCCCCTATGCGCGGCTGATGCGGCTTGAGCGCCCCATCGGCTGGTGGCTGCTGCTGCTGCCCTGCTGGTGGGGGCTGGCGCTGGGCCAGATCGGCTATGGCGGCGGCATGCCCAATCTCTGGTACGGGCTGCTGTTCCTCGCCGGGGCCATCATCATGCGCGGCGCGGGCTGCACGCTGAACGACATCGCCGACCGCAACTTCGATGGCAAGGTGGAGCGCACCAGGCTGCGGCCCATCCCCTCGGGCCAGGTGAGCATCGCCGGGGCCATCGCCTTCCTGATCCTGCTCTGCCTTGCGGGGCTTGTCATCCTGCTGCAGTTCAATGCCTTCACCGTGATGCTCGGCATCGCCTCGCTGGCGATCGTCGCCATCTACCCCTTCATGAAGCGCATCACCTATTGGCCGCAGGCCGTGCTTGGCCTCGCCTTCAACTGGGGCGCGCTGGTGGGCTGGAGCGCCACGCACGGCTCGCTCTCCGCAGCACCACTGCTGCTCTATGCCGGCGGCATCTGCTGGACGCTGGCCTATGACACGATCTATGCGCACCAGGACAAGGACGACGACATTCTGATCGGCGTCAAATCCACCGCCCTCAAGTTCGGCAACCGGACGATCTACTGGCTCGGCCTGTTCTTCGCCGCGGCACTGGTGCTGATCGACGCGGCAGTCTGGCTGGCGGGCGGAACCCTGATCGCGCATGTAGGCGTGGCGGCGGCGGCCATGCAGGCGGCCTGGCAGCTGGCGCGCTTCGACGCGGCAAAGCCCGACCGCTGCCTTGAACTTTTCCGGTCGAACCGCATATTCGGACTGATCATCACACTGGCCCTGCTACTGGATTCACTTCTCGCATGATCAACGATCTTCTTGACCTCGCCGGCGAGGCTGTCTCGCACGCACGGAAACTCGGGGCTGACGCCGTGCATGCGGTGGCCGCTGACGGCCGCTCCACCGAGATCTCGGTGCGCGACGGCGTCATCGAAAAGCTGGAACAGGCGGAGGCGAAGGACATCAGCCTTAAAGTCTATGCCGGCAAGTCTTCCGCCTCGATTTCCGGCAGCGTGCTGACCACGGATGGTATCCGCCGCCTTGCCGAAAACGCGCTGCGCATGGCGAAGCTTGCCCCGCCGGACCCCTATGCGGGCCTCGCCGATCCAGAGCAGCTGGCGAAAGACATCCCCGATCTCGACCTCGCAGCCGACGACCTGCCCACTGCGCAGGGCCTCGAAGACCTGGCAAAGCGCGCCGAAGCGGCAGGGCTGGCGGTTCCGGGCGTCACCAAATCCGGCGGCGGCGGGGCTTCGGCCTCCGACAGTTCGGTTGCCATCGTCATGTCCAACGGCTTCGCGCAGGGCTACCGGCGCACCGGTGTCGGCGTGTCCTTCTCGGCCATCGCTGGCGATGGTGTCGGGATGCAGCGCGACTATGACTATTCCTCCGCCATCCATTTCGCCGACCTGCGCGATCCTGAAACCATCGGCCGCGTGGCGGGCGAGCGCGCGGTGAAGCGGCTCGACCCGCGCAAGGTGAAGTCGCAGTCCGTGCCGGTGATCTATGACCGGCGGGTGGCATCGGGCCTCATCGGGCATCTTCTGGGTGCCATCAATGGCGCGGCCATCGCGCGCGGCACTTCCTTCCTCAAGGAAGCGATGGGAACGCAGATTTTCGGTGAGCACATCACCATCGTGGAAGACCCGTTCATCCGCCGGGGCCTCGGCTCGCGCCCCTTCGACGGCGAGGGTCTGGCCTGCCACAGGCGGAACCTGATCGAGGCCGGGGTGCTGACGGGGTGGATCCTCGACCTGCGCTCGGCCCGGCAGCTGGGGCTCAGGCCGACGGGCCAGGGCTCGCGCGGCGGCCCGTCCACCTCCAATGTCTATCTGCCCGCCGGGACGCAGTCACCGGAAGAGCAGATCAAGGCCATTCCGCAAGGCCTTTACGTGACGGAGTTGATCGGCTCATCCATCAACACCGTGACCGGCGACTACAGCCGGGGCGCTTCCGGTTTCTGGATCGAGAATGGCGAACTGACCTATCCGGTGAGCGAAATCACCATCGCCGGAAACCTGAAGGACATGTTCCGCACCATCGTGCCGGCCAGCAACCTCGAATTCCGCTCCTCCGTGAATGCGCCGAACTGCCGCGTCGAAGGGCTGACCATTGCCGGTGTCTGACGCGCAACTGCTGTTCGACACGGTGCGGGAGGCGGGCGAACTGGGGCTTTCGCTGGCCCGCAAGAAAGGCTTGCAGCACTGGACCAAGCCCGATGGCTCGCATGTGACGGAAGGCGACCTCGCCATCAACGCACTGTTCGAGAAGCGCCTGCGGACGCTGCGCCCCAATGACGGCTGGCTCTCCGAGGAGACTCCCGACACGCCGCAGCGCCTGTTGAGCGAGCGGCTGTGGATCATCGATCCGATCGACGGCACCAGGGCCTTCATGGAAGGCCGTGGGAGCTGGTGCGTGGCGGCGGCGCTGGCGGTCAAGGGGCGGCCGGTGCTGGCCGCCGTTTACCGCCCGGCGTCGGAGGAGTTCTTCGCCGCCACGGCGGGCGACGGGGCGACCCTCAACGGCGATGTCCTGCGCATTGCGGATTCCGGCCGGCTGGAGGGCGCCCAGATTGCCGGGAACCGCAAGGCGCTCGCGGCGCTTCAAGCGACCGGCATCGATGCCGATGCGAGCGGTGCGCTGCCCCTGCAACTGCGGCTGGCCCATGTGGCGGCGGGCCGCCTGGGAGGCGCGGTGTCGGCCGGACAGCGCAACGACTGGGACCTGGCGGCCGGCGAATTGCTGGTCATCGAGGCGGGCGGCGCCGTCTCGGGCACATCCGGCGAAGGATACATTTACAACCGGCCGGAGCCGTGGCAGCAAGGCCTCGTTGCTGCGGGTGCGAAGCGCCACGCGGCGCTGATCAACGCCTTGAGGATGACATGACGAAAGCCGCTCCCCCCGCCCAACAGCTTCTCCACCTTGTGTTCGGCGGCGAACTCGACGACGTCTCAGCCGTGACATTCAAGGATCTGGCCAAGCTCGATGTGGTGGGCTTCTACCCGAACTACGCCGAGGCCTATCAGGCCTGGCTCGCCAAGGCGCGCGAAACGCTGGACAATGCCCAGATGCGCTATTTCATCGTCCACATGCACCGCTTGCTCGACCCTGCTACCGACAAGGCCGACTGAGCGGGAGCAGGCCTGCCAGACCGATCTGGCGGCTTGCCATGGGGTGGCCTTGCCGGTAGGCAGGGGTATTCTCCGAGGCGACTGAACCCTTCCCCGTGGCTGCTCATTCCAATTTCCGCGCCATCCTTGCGATGGTCCTTGCCATGGGCGTGTTCGTCACGTCCGACAGCTGCATGAAGCTTGCCATGCAAAATGCGCCGCTGTTCCAGCTGATGCTGATGCGCGGCATCTTTTCGGTCTCGATCTGCCTGACGCTGATCATCGCCATGGGCCAGGCGGAACACCTGCCGCGCATGTTCGACAAGTGGCTGGTGGGGCGCGGGCTTCTGGAGGTGGTGGCCAATCTGAGCTTCACCTTCGCGCTGGCCTTCATCGCCATCGCGGACCTGACGGCGATTGTCCAGACCTGCCCGCTCTTCGTGCTGCTCGGGGCCTGGATGTTCCGCGGCCAGCGCCTGGATGGTGGGCGCATGGTGCTCATCCTGGTTGGCATCGCGGGCGCGCTGATGGTGGCCCAGCCGGGCCTCGGCGCGGCGTCTCCCTTTGCAACGCTTGCCTTCCTCACCGCCATCGCCTCCGCCGTGCGTGACCTGATCACCCCCAACGTCCCGCGTGACATGCCACCGCTCATTGCGACATTCACCCTGCTTGTCCTGCTGGCCGTGACCGGAGCAGCCGGCATGCTGGCCTTCGAAACGCCCGTGATGCCCGGCCCCCGCGACATCCTGCTGATGGCGATTGCCGGCGCAACGGGGATTACCGGGCACTTCCTGCTCTACATGGCCTACCGCATCGGCGATGCCCGCACCGTTGCGCCCTTCATGTATACGCTCACCATCTGGGCCGTGCTGTCCGGCCTCATCCTGTTCGGCGAAGTTCCCAACGCGCTTGCCATGGCCGGCATGACGCTGGTGGCGCTGGCGGGGCTAGCGATCATCTGGCGCGACGGCCGCGAGCGCAAGGCCATTGCGGCCAAGGCAAGCGCTAGATGAGGCCCTGCGCCTGAACCGCCCCCAGCGGGAAGTGCGTGACGGGATCAGCCGCCCTGACGGCCGCAAGCCTGGCGATGGCCTCGCCACAATCGGCATTCATCTGACGGACCAGTTCCTCGATCGAGGCGAAGCGCTTGTCCGGGCGGACCAGGTCGATGAATTCAACAAACACCTCGCGGCCATAGAGATCGCCTTCGAAGCCGATCAGATAGACTTCGAGGAAGGTGCGCCCGGTGTCGAAGGTTGGCCGGTCACCGAAATAGCCAGCCCCTGCCCAGTGGACGGAACCCTTCTCGGCCGCATCACGCACCCGCACCGCATAGATGCCGCGGAACGGGTCGGCGCCCTTCTCCAGAACGATGTTGAGCGTCGGGAACCCGATGGTGCGCCCGCGCTGGTCGCCCTTCACAACCTCGCCCAGCACCGTCCAGTGGTAGCCGAGTTCGCGCGCCGCCGCCGCGACATGGCCATGCCGCAGGGCCTGGCGGATGGCGCTTGAGGAGAAGGGCGAATGCTGGTCGCCCTCGTCGGTCACCTGATCGACGATGGTGACGCCGAAGCCAAGCTCCACGCCGAGTGCCGCCATGCTGGACGGGCTGCCCTTGCGGCCCTTGCCGAAGTGAAAGTCATAGCCCATCACGACATGCGACACGCCAAGGCCGTCCACCAGCTTGTGGCGCACGAAATCCTCCGCTGACAATTCGGCAAGCGCCGCGTCGAAGGGGAGAACCGCCATGAAGGAGGCCCCCAGCGCCGCCATGAGGCGCGCCTTCAGCGCCTTCGGCGTCAGGCGGAAGACCGGCTCGTCAGGGCGGAAGAAGCTGCGCGGGTGCGGCTCGAAGGTGACAACACCCCACGGCCTGTTAAGCCGTTCGGCCTCGGCCCTGGCCGCGGCAAGAAGCGCCTGGTGGCCGCGATGCACGCCGTCGAAATTGCCGATGGCGATCACCGCCCCCCGGCATTGCTCAGGAACAGGCCCCGAAACCTCGATCAACTGCATTCCACGTCCTTCTCACGTCCACGCAAGATCATGGACGGTTGCAGCGATGCGGGCGTGGGGCACGGCCCTGAGCACGGCGGCCTCCGCCACGTGCAGCCCCTGGCTCGCATCGGTCACCCCTTCTGCAACAAGAAGGGCGTCAAGGCCATAGTCAGCTGCGCCGCGGATGTCAGTCTCAGGGCCATCGCCGATGGCGAGAACCTCCGGGCGCTCCACCGGGCGGCCGCGCAGCTGCGAGGCCTCCGCCATGGCGAGGTCATAGATCGGCGTGAAGGGCTTGCCTGCCATCAGCACCTCGCCGCCCCGCGCGGCATAGAGTTCGGCAAGCTTTCCTGCGCAATAGAGGACGCGGTCGCCCTTCTTCACGATCTTGTCCGGATTGGCGCAGATCATGACGAGGCCGCGGGACTTCATTTCATCGAGCAACCCGTCATAGTCCGTGAGCTGATCATTCACGTCGTCGAACAGCCCGGTGCACAGCACCGCCTCCGCCTTGTCGAGCGGGACGCGCGAAACGCCCGTGCCATCATAGATCGAATGATCGCGCGCCGCCCCGAGGTGGAACACCCCGCCCCCGCCGTGCAGCTTCATCAGCACCTGGGTCACGTCGCCCGAGGTGACGATGCGGTCATGGCTGTCGGGATCGACGCCGATCTCGCGCAGTTGCTGGGCAACGCCCTGGTGGCTCCGCGGCGAATTGGTGACGAGGATGACCGTGCCACCCCGCTGGCGGTGGCGCTTCAGCGCGGCGACCGTCTGGGGGAAGGGCTTCACGCCATCATGCACCACGCCCCAGATGTCGCAGAACCACACGGGGTAGGTTTCGGAAAATCTCTGCATGGGTGTGGACAGGCTTCAGGCGACGTTGGCGCTGTTGGCAGCGGGGCCTGCCGGAGCCGCCATGCCGGCATCGGCGCGCACCCGGCGCGGCGGGGCAAAGAACGGGCCGAAGCCGAAGCGGGCGAATTTATTGGCCGCGCTGGCCTGTTGCGGCGTCTTGATGCTGCCCGCCACGAGCTGAACCTGCAGGGCCTGGGCGTGGCGCACGAAGTCGGCCCAGGCGGCGGGCGTCAGCTGGCCGCCGTCAGCCGCGGCTGGCTGGAAGGTCAGATAGCGCACGCCAAGCTGGCGCAGCGCGCCGATGTCGAGGCCCTCGGCCGACACTTCGCTGAGGCCCAGCACCGCGCCCGAGCGCGCCAGCCGGGCCAGCGTCTCGATGCCCGGCCCTTCGAGGCGGCCAAGGTCGGACTGGGTGAATTCGAACACGATGCCGCTGGCCACATCGGCATCGCGCTGCAGGATGGCGAGCAGGCGGCCGGCCTCCTCGCGCGCGCCGAGCGTGGTGCGGGCAATCGGCACGAAGACGCGCAGCGCCGGGTTCTTGGCGCGCAGGCGGCGCAGCACCGGCGCCACGAGCCGCACCAGCCGCACATCAAGGGCGGGCCGCATGCCGCCCTGGTCGGCCTTCTGAATCAGCTGCTCGTAGGGAACGTTGCTGGCCTCGCCGCCAGACAGGCTGAGAAGCGCGCGGTAATGGCAGGTGCTGCCGGCCGCGAGGTCGATCACCGGCTCGAGTTGCAGGCTCAGCGTTTCGGCGTTCTTCTGGCGGGGCTGGGCGGTCTTCGCGGCGGCGGCTGCCAGCATGGGCTGGGCTGGTACGTGGGGCGCGCTGGCTGCAGGTGTTTTCCGGGGGTGAAGCAGGTCA